>JAIQEZ010000083.1 GCA_020073545.1 Terriglobia bacterium
GAAGCGCGCCGGATGATCCGCAGGTACCCACTCTTCCAAAGATTGCGGCAACAAATCCATCTGCTCGTAGTCGGCTCGTATCTCTTGGCTCATGACCTCTCGCTGAGCATTTCGTCTGCCACCATCGAGTTTTGAGACAGCCTCCAAGGGGGCGAGGGTCGGCAGAGTCACAAGGTGGGGCCTGCCAGGCCGTCCCGCCCTGCGGGATCGCGGGTCTGAAGCGAAACTCGAGCCTTCTGCGGGACGGTTGGCGAAAACGAACCGCCGCTTTAGCGGCCGGTTCTTCCATAACGCCCATCGACAGGCAGCCGCCCTCTCTCACGGGCGGTTGCTGGCTGCTGCTTCTGGGAGCGGAGAGAAGGCCGCACTCGCGCGCGCGGCGCGTTGCAGCCTGGCAACCGTCCCCCGGAAGGCTCGGGTGACTTTCTGCTTCTGCCAGATGAAAAACGGACTCTCGATGCGTCCCCGGCGAACCAGGCGCCGCCGGTGAACCAATGACAGTAATCCCATCGCACGCAGCCGCGCGAAGCTGATGCGTCGAAAGTGACCTTTCTTGTGCCCGCCGAAGACGCGGCTCAGCACCTCCTCGGCCAGCCAGCGGTCGAGCAGACGTAACTGCGCTTCGTCGTCCACGTGCTTCAAGTAATAGTCGAGGATCGCCACGTTCCGCACGCCCTTTTCCACTGTCTCCGCGGCGATTTCCACCAGGGCCTGTGCCCTGCCCTCCGGAGCCGTGACCTTCTTCCAGCGGCGGCGGCCGCGCCGGAAAGCAAAGCGAAAGAGGTTCTGAATCTTGCGGCACTTGTCGCGCGAGAGCGCCACGCTTCCGCCCACGCGGAACAACAGCCCCAGGTGCCGGAATTCTCGCGCCTCGGCGAAGACCGCATCGGGGGCCGGACGCGCCGAGAGCACCAAGTCCACCTGGTGGCTGCTCTTGAAGTGCACGCGCAGTTCCGGCAGGGCTCGCTCCAGGTGCTCCCGCGCCAGCAGGGCCGCGTCGCGTGCTGGCGAGAGCACGAGGATATCGTCGGCGTAGCGGAAGTAGTGAACGCCGGCGATGCGCGCGATCTCCCGATCAAGGTCGGTCAGGTAGATGTTTGCGAACAGGCAGGCGATCGCCGCCCCGAAGGGGATGCCCACCATCGCCCGGTGTCCGCCGCTTTCGTCCTGATAAAGGAAGCGAACGCGCTGCTCCAAGAGCCTGTAAAGATAATCGTCGCGCTCGACGAGCGACGACAGTTTCTCGAGCAATACTGCGTGATCCACGGAGGCGAAGTAATCCGCAATGTCGCGCTTGAGCAAGTAGAGCGCGGCGTCCTGCGAACGCAGGACGCGCGCAATGCGTGCCTGGCAGCGATCCAGGCCAAAGGTGCGGTCGCGGTAGGCATACGAATGCGCTGAAAACCACGCATGCAGCTTCCGGTTCAGAACGCGATAAAGAAGCAGATCGACAATGCGTTCTTCCCAGGGTGAAACGTAGAGCGTGCGACGCTTGCCGTTAAAGTTGTACTTCAAGGCCACGGCGGGGCGGAATTGGAAGTTTTCCTGCGCCAGCGAACGATGGAGGGCGTCCAAGCTGCGCAGCCCGCGCCCGGCGAGGTCATAAAGCGTGTGGCCGTCGGTCGATGTCGAGAGCGCCTTGCGCCAATGAAACAGCGGCTTGGTATAAACGCGCAGCGCCGCCTTGTAGAGTTCCGCCTCGCGATAGACCTCGTTCCATCGCAGCGGGCGCGGCAATTCACAACCTGATATCTGGTCCATGGCGGTGCCCTTTCTACTACCAAAGCCCTCAGACTGCAAATGGTTTGCGGAGCCGGGGAGCCTTCTTTCACAGTAGTCTCCGTGTGCTCCGTGGTGAGAAGCTCCTTGGCTCTCAACCCGCATTTCCATTTTAGATTTCAGCGGCGAGAGAACAGGGGAAGGAAAAGGGTCGCAGCGATCCGTCGAACGAGAGGCCGTTTCGGGCTTCGGCATTCTGAGGAGTGGAAAAACTGGCCACTTTCGTGGGCGCAGGAGGCACCGAACGCTGAAAACCCGACTGGCCATTGCATTGAGAAGCGGCCGCGGGTATGTTACTGGACGATTGGGAAGTCAAAATGGAAATTCCGGGTTGAAGGCTGCGTCTTCGGCGGGGCTGATGCCCCGCCCTTTCGAAGCCCGGAAAAATGGCTCAGTCTGGTGAAAAAGCCCGGCAAGCCCTGGGTAGGGGATCCCGAGTGTCCTGCCGCTCCACTTTCCCAATTGCTATGAGGAGGCAACTGCCATGAAAAAGTGCCCATTTTGCGCCGAGGAAATCCAGGAAGAAGCAATCAAGTGCCGATATTGCGGTGAGTTCATCAGCGCGGAGGCGCGCGGCCTTGAGGCCGCCCGCAGCCCCGCTGTTCCTGGCGCGGGGGCCGCCACGGCTGCTTCGGTCAGCACGGGAAAGCCGCTGCGCTTTCCGCACGGATGGTTCTGGCCGGTCGCGCTCGCCTACATCCTCCAGCTCGTTGGCATCGGGATGGCAAACGATCCCACCGTGCCCTCCGCCGACCGTCAGAACGCGGTCATCATGGGAATCGTGGCGATGATCGCAGCTTTCGTGCTGATCTGCTTCTTCACCCACTACCTGTGGAGCAAGCTCCAGGACGGGAAGACGGAAATCCCGCCGGGGAGGGCGGTCGGGTACCTGTTCATCCCGGTGTACGGGTTTTTCTGGGCGTGGCGCGTGTGGGCGGGTTACTCGGCAGAGCTGAACGCGTACCTCGCCCGGCACGGCATGGCGCCGCGGGCATCCAAGAAGATCCCCACTTTTTTCACCGTGGCGATCATCCTGGGCGGATTGCTGTCGTGGACGCCAGCGGCCGTGCTGGGCTTTCTGGTGGAATTGATCGCAGCGATGTTGTTCGTCGCCCATCTCGGGAAGGCGACGAGCGACCTGCGCTCCCTGGGGCTGGCGTACCACGGCGCAGGCGGGCCGATGCGCGATGCCGACGCGGCAAGCTATTGCCCCAAGTGCCGTTGCCCTTACCGCGAAGGCTTCACGGTGTGCGCGAATTGCGGGGTGGAGTTGGTGAAATACGCGGCCTGAGCCGAGACTGGATAGGCTGCGGAGCCACGCGCGTGGCAAGGCTGCCGCGAATAGATGTACCCCGATGACGTGTGGTTACAGCGCCGTGGACGTGTGATCCACTACCCTTAAAGGGGGGGATGCCATGACTCGAAACAAATGGGTGAAACCGGCACTTCTTGGGGTTGCCTTGCTTACTATGTTTGCCTGCCGTCATCACAACTGGAAGGACATCCCCTCCCTGGAATTGGGGACTAAGACTCTCAATGCTGGCAAGCAGGTTCGATTAGAACCTAGCTTATCCAACCCGGTCCAAATGCCCGGCAGCCAATTGTCATCGGAGAAAT
The DNA here is from genome assembly GCA_020073545.1 of Terriglobia bacterium. Taxonomy (GTDB): domain Bacteria; phylum Acidobacteriota; class Terriglobia; order UBA7540; family UBA7540; genus Bog-366. The sequence continues at coordinate 3,397 of JAIQEZ010000083.1, forward strand.
TCAAGTTTCAGGGCACGCTGCTGGATACGAGGTCAGACCTCGACGTAAAAAAAACGGTGACGGTTGGGTTCATTAGCGGGGACAAATTGAGAGCCGTGACCATGACGGGCGAACCGATGAAGTGGATGAAAAACGAGAGGCGGCGTGAGATTGAAATCAGTTTCTTCGTGCCACCTGGGGAGGCGTTCGGTTCCGAGCAGACTCTTTCTGGAAGAGGATTCCTGTATTTCTACCTTACCGGCCCCGATGGCAGTTGCGTGAGCAACATAATCGCTTGGCCAATGGAGTTTAAGTAGCGCGGGGTCCGCGCGAGGGGTGTGCTCCAAATGTGGTGACCCGGACACAGCGCAATGAGCGCGTCGTGCCTATCCCGGGGTTTCTCAGCCAGGATGCACCACAGAGCGCGGAGTGAGCCCGGAGTCTTCCCCTCCCCGGCCACATGAAAAACGATCTGACCCTGACCATGGGCTTGGGTTTCAGTTTCTGATCGGCGCCGCGAGTCGGCCGGGCTCAGCGTGCGAGGTGCACGTCTTGCGCCACCAGGTAATCGATCGGAACGGCGGGGGCACCCAGTTGCCGCAGGAGAGTCGTGATCTGCCCGCGATGGTAGGTCTGATGATTAAGCACGTGGAAGTGGACTCGCCACAAAGCATACGTCCAAGCTTGCCCTTGCAGGTTCGTATAGGTGAGCGCCCGCGAGAGCTCCTGCTCCGTCAAGTCCCGCAGGTAATCACGCACGTCTTGTTCGATGAGTTTCCACCTTTCGCGAATCGACTCAAGGGTGGGGAATTTCTCTGCTGCAAATTCCGCCGCATCCTGCTTGGTCGGTGACTTGCCGCGCCATCGTTCCAGCCAAATCCACTCCACAGCCATGAGGTGTACCAGCGTGTCGCGCAGCGAGAAGAAACTGCCGCCCAGGGGCCGCAGGAATTGTTCCGGTGTGAGCTCGGCACACGCCTGGAGTTGCCGGTCTCGCGCCCAGTAATTGAATTCGTACAGCTCGCGCAGCGTTTTAAGCGGAATCAACACTCTTCCTCCGAGCTCAGTCCGCGGTTGCTCCCAACTTGTTCACGGCGTCTGCGCGCCCTGGGTTCCGACGTAAACTGAATAAAGAGAGGTGCTCGCCACCATGAAGAGGCGGTTGCGTTTCGCACCTCCAAAACAAATGTTGGCGCAAATCTCCGGCAAGTGAACCTTGCCGATCAGTTTGCCCTCGGGGGCAAGAACCTGGACGCCGCTGAAGTCCTCGCCTCCCCAGCCCGTGCCCGCCCAAACGTTGCCGTCCACGTCGCAGCGAATGCCGTCGGCGAGCCCTGCGCCCATCTCGACGAAAACGCGGCCATTCGCGAGGCGCGCGCCCTCCACCACGTCGTACACGCGGATGTTGTGGGGATACTGCGGACCGTCGGTCATACCCGTGTCGACAATGTAGAGTTTCGTCTCGTCCGGGGAAAAACACAGGCCGTTCGGCCGCCGCATGTCGCCCACGACTACCGCGACCTCGCCACTCTTGGGGTCGAGCCGATAAACGTTGGCGGGAAGCTCAAACGCCGCCTTGTGACCCTCGTAATTGCCCATGATCCCGTAACCGGGGTCGGTGAACCAGATGCTCCCGTTCGAGTGGACCACCACATCGTTGGGCGCGTTGAAAGGCTTGCTCTGGTAATGGTCGATAAGCACGGTAATGGTCCCGTCGAGTTCGGTGCGTGTCACGCGACGCGCGTCGTGCTCGCAACTGATCAACCTGCCTTGCTTATCGCGCGTGTTGCCGTTCGTGTAGTTTGAGGGATAACGGAAAACGCTCACCTCGCCGGTTAGCTCCAGCCAGCGCAACATGCGGTTGTTGGGGATGTCGCTCCAAACCAGATAGCGCCCGTCGCCAAACCACACCGGGCCCTCCGACCAACGCGCCCCGGTGTAAAGGCGCTCGATGGCGGCGTTGCCCACCCGATACTTTTCAAAACGCGGATCGACGATCTCAATTGCGGGGTCGGGATACCTGGCAATCGTAGGCAAAGTCCAATCCTTGGCGGCTCCCCTCGGATTGACAGCAAAGCTCGCGCCCGCAGCCGCGGCCGTGGCCACAAATGTTCGTCGCTTCATAGCACCCTGCTCCTCTCGCGTTCAAAACGCAACTCTGATTGTCGCTTGCCCCAATCTACCCGGGCGTCATCTTAGGTCGCTGCGCCCGGCGTGTCAATGTGGTGGAGTGAGAAGCAGGAGGCAGGAGACACGCTGATGGGGCGAGCAGCCCTTCAGGAGGCGCGGCCGCTTGAAACCCAGCCGGATTCATTTCGTCAAGACACCTTGATGGGCCGTCTCGCGGACCACTTCCAGGAACGCCTGCAAAACCTGGGACGGGTCGTCGCGTCGCCAGGCCATGGCGATCTCCATGGTGGGCGCCGGCTCAGGCATGCGCTTGAATACCACACCTCGACCGCCCATTTGCATGACGGACTCCGGAACCAGGGTCACGCCCATCCCGGCCGCCACCAAGCTGAGGATGGTCTGAAGCTGGCTGGCTTCTGCGCCCACGCGGAGGTCGAATCCGGCCTGTTGGGAGAGGTCGGTCAATTGGTCGTAAAAGCTGGGGGCGAGCTGGCGCGGGGGCAGCAGAAAGGCCTCCCCCGCCAGATCACCAAAGGCAACGCGAGGTTTCTCAGCGAGCCGGTGGCGCTCGGGGAGCGCCACGACGAGGTCCTCCACGAGGATCGGTTCCACTGAGAGCAGGTCGTCACGGACAGGCATACGCACCAGGCCCACGTGCACTCGCCTCTGGCGGAGACCCTGAATGAGTTCTGAGGTTTTCAGTTCGTGGAGCTCGATTTCCACTCCCGGAAAGCGGTTGCGAAAGACCTTAAGAATGGCGGGCAGCAAGCTGTAGGTTGCGGCGCCCAGAAACCCGATGGCCAACCTCCCCACTTCCCCGCGGCTGGCGCGCTGGACAACCTCAATGGCGTGATTCAGTTGGGCGAGGGTCCTGCGGGCTTCGTCGAGGAACGCGCGCCCGGGTTCCGTTAGCTGGACGCGCCGCTTGGTGCGCTGCAGGAGCTGAACACCCAGTTCCTGCTCCAGACGACGGATCTGCTGGCTGAGGGGTGGCTGGGCCATTCCCAGCCTCTGGGCGGCCCGACCGAAATGCAGTTCTTCTGCGACAGCGACGAAATAACGCAAATGTCGGAGTTCCACGATTAATACCCGCAGCGTCTTAATATATCACAAATATTATATTTGACTTGCTCAAAAGGCCGTGTCTAAACTGCTTGATTATACTGCCAGCGTGGCTTGCAAGTCCTTAGGATTAAACGCCTAGGCGTGGCTTCACCAGCTTGATTTATGTGGATTGTACGTCTCGCTCTTCGCCGTCCTTACACTATCGCGGTCATGGCCTTGTTCATTGTGTTCACGGGGATTCTCTCCATGAGCCGAATGATCGCGGACATCTTCCCCACCATTGACATCCCGGTCGTGATGGTCGTGTGGAGTTATTCGGGCCTGTCGGCGCAAGAGATGGAGCGGCGCGTCATCTTGATTTCGGAGCGTGCCTACTCCACCGGCGTCAATGGAATTGAGCACATCGAATCGGAATCCATCCCCGGCATTGGTCTGATGAAGGTGTACTTCCAGCCGGGATCGGAAGTGGGCGGTGCGATTGCCCAGATCTCCGCCACGTCAGCAACCCTACTGCGAATATTGCCGCCCGGGATGCAAGCTCCCGGTATCCTGCAATTCAACGCTTCCAATGTCCCGGTTACGCAACTGACGCTTTCCAGCGACACGATGCCGGAGCAAAACATCGCGGACTACGCCCTGAACTTCCTGCGCGTGCAGTTGTTCACGATTCCGGGCATTGCACTTCCCGGGCCTTACGGGGGAAAACAGCGCGAAATCACCGTGGACGTCTTGCCCAAGGAGCTGGCTGCCAAAGGGCTTTCCGCTTGGGATGTCGTCACCGTTTTGCAGTCTTCCAACATCATTGTGCCGGCAGGGACGGCCCGCATCGGGAAAACTGAGTACAACATCATGCTCAACTCCAGCCCATCGGCGGTGCGGGAATTCGATCAGATCCCCGTCAAGGTGGTGGGGGGAGCGCCCGTCCTGCTGGGCGAAGTGGCCCGGGTGGAGGACGGATTCGCCGATCAGGTAAACATGGTGCACGTGAACGGCAAGCGGGCTGCTTATCTGGCCATCCTGAAGCACGCCGATGCTTCCACCTTGGAAGTGGTCGATTCGGTCCGCAACATCCTCCCGCTCGTAAGGGCGGTGGCGCCCAAGGATCTGGGCGTCAAGATGGATTTCGACCAGTCCGTATTCGTGCGCGGAGCCATCACGAGTGTCGTTCGCGAAGCTATCCTGGCCTCTTTGCTCGTCTCGCTCATGATTTTCATTTTCCTGGGAAGCTGGCGGAGCATGGTGATCGTCTGCACGTCGATTCCCTTGTCCATTTTTGTTGGCATCATCGGCCTGAAGCTGACCGGCAACACGTTTAACATCATGACGCTCGGCGGGCTAGCGCTGGCGATCGGCATGCTGGTCGACGATGCCACGGTAGCCGTCGAGAACATCCATCGCAACCTTTCCCTCGGGAAACCCCTGACCGTGGGGATCTTAGACGGCGCGCGCGAGGTGTCTGTGCCGGCCATCGTCGCCACGCTGGCCATCTGCATTGTCTTCTTCCCCGTGGTTCTGCTATACGGTCCGGCGCGATTCCTCTTCACCCCCCTGGCGGTTGCCGTGGTGTTCTCCATGCTGGCTTCGTATGTGCTCTCCCGCACCCTGGTGACGACCCTGTACCGCAAACTGATGGTTGGGCAAGTCAATCACCTGGCGGGAGGTGAGCACACCGAAAGACTCTCCTTGATCGCCCGCCTTTCGGCTGCCTTCAACCGCGGCCGCGACCGGGCTTTTGACCGCTTCCGGAATGCCTACGGACGAGTGCTGGAGACCGGCCTCCACCACCGCGCTTTCACCTTGACCATCGCGGCTTTGATCAGCCTGGCCTCGCTGCCGTTGGTCTTTCTGATCGGCGAGGACTTCTTCCCCAGCGTGGACGCGGGCTTAATGAAGTTGCACTTCCGCGCGCCGATCGGGACGCGTATCGAAGAGACCGAGAAGATCATTTTGCAGGCGGAAGACCGCATCCGGGAAATCATCCCGGCAGATGAGCTCGACGCCCTGAACGACATGATCGGCGTTCCTCTTCCTTATAACCTAGCTTATGTCCCCAGCGAAAACGTCGGTCCTATGGACGCCGAAATCCGCATCTCCCTAAAGCCGGAGCACCATCCGACCATCGGCTATATGCGAGAGATTCGCCAGGCGCTGCGGCATGACTTCCCGGGTTCGGATATCTGGTTCCAGCCGGCCGACATCGTCACCCAGGTATTGAACTTCGGACTCGCAGCCCCCATCGACGTACAGGTTCAAGGCCTGGATTTCAGCAAAACGTATCCCCTGGCCCGGCGCCTGCGCAATGACTTTGAGAGAATCCCCGGCGTTACCGATGTTCGCATTGCCCAGGTTTTGGACTACCCGGCCATCAAGGTGGATGTCGATCGCGTGCGCGCGGCGCAAATCGGCTTGAGCCAGCGCGATGTCGCCAATACCATGTTGACCTCGCTCTCCTCCAGCTCTCTGGTCGCACCTTCGTTCTTCTTGAATCCCGTCAACAACGTGAACTACTTCGTAGCCGTGAAAGTGCCCCTACAAGAGCTCGCCTCCCTGCAGAGTTTGACCTCGACGCCCCTCACCGGGCCGGGCGCCGCCAATCTTCTTCAGCCCGGTGGTCTGCCGGCTCCTACGGACCTTCCGAACCTTGCTTCGGAAACCCTCGGCAGTGTCTCTTCCGTGCATCGCCAGGTCACACCCAGCGCGATCAATCACTACACGGTGCAGCGCGTCCTGGATGTGGAAGCCAGTGTGGAAGGCCGCGACCTGGGATCAGTGGTTCGGGACATTCGCAAGAAAGTTGCAGCCCTGGGCGATCTCCCGCCCAGCATCCAAATCAAGATCCGCGGGCAGAACCAGGTCATGGAGGAATCCTTCCGCAGCCTGCTGCTGGGCCTGGTCGTGGCGATTGTGCTGGTCTATTTCCTGATGGTCATCCTCTTCCAGTCCTGGATCGACCCTTTCATCATCATGTTCGCCGTCCCTGGCGCCATGGTGGGAATCCTCTGGATGCTGGCTGTGACGGGCACGACGATCAATGTCGAATCCTTGATGGGCTCGATCATGGCCGTGGGCATTGCAGTGTCGAACTCGATCCTGCTGGTCAGCTTTGCCAACGACATCCGCGTGGAGCGAGGTATTTCCGCATTCGAAGCAGCCTTGGAAGCCGGCAAGACGCGCCTCCGTCCGGTGCTGATGACCGCGCTCGCCATGATCATCGGCATGGTCCCGATGGCTCTGGCCCTGGGTGAGGCCGGGGAGCAAAACGCACCTTTGGGGCGGGCGGTGGTCGGCGGCCTGGTGGTGGCAACGGTCGTGACCTTGTTTGTAGTTCCGGTGATATATTCCCTCCTGCGCAAGGGCGCCGTTACCAAGCACCTGCTCGAGGAACGCTTCCTGGCGGAGGAGCGAGGGGAACAGCCGATACAATAGGAACCTCGAATGAGCGACCCTAAACCCGGAAGCTGGCTGGCGGCTATCAGCCTCTACATTTTCGGAGGCTTGCTTTTCTTCACCTGCGTGGGGCTGGCGTACCACCTCTGGACCAGCAAGAAAGTAAACCTGGCGCAGGAAGAACAATCCCGCGCCGCAACCATGGAAGCTGGACCGCGGGTGGCCGTGGTCACGGTCGATGCATCGCCGCGCGAGCGGGCGATCTCCTTGCTGGGTGAAGCCCGGCCCTTTGTGAGCGCTACCCTCTACGCCAAAGTAAGCGGATACCTGAAGGAGATTAACGTCGACAAGGGCGACCGCGTGAAGGCTGACCAGTTGTTGGCGGTGATCGAATCTCCTGAGCTCGATCATAAGTACCAGGCCGCCGTGGCCGATGCCAAGAACAAGCGCCTCAACGCCGACCGCGCCAGAACGCTCGCCAAGCGTGACATGATCGCGCAGCAGGAAGCTGACACGGCGGGAGCCGATGCGGACGTAGCGGAAGCCAACGTTCGCACCCTCGCCGCCCAGAAGTCCTATGAGGTCATCCGCGCGCCGTTTTCAGGTGTGGTGGTGGCGCGCTACGCCGATCCGGGCGCCCTGGTGCAGAACGCCGCCACTTCCCAGACCAGTACCCTGCCGCTCGTCACGGTGGCGCAAACCAATCTCCTGCGCGTGTACGTCTATCCGGACCAGCGCGACGCGCATTTCATTCGCGTCGGTGATCCCGTGGTGATTACTCCCCCAGAGAGGCCCGAGTTGCACCTGAGTGCCAGCGTGACTCGGATTAGCGGTCAACTGGATACGCGGACCCGCACGATGCTGACCGAGATTGACTTCAACAACACGTCTGACGTGATTCTGCCCGGCAGCTTCGTCCAGGTAAGCCTGCGGGTTCATCAGGCCGGATCGGGCGACCTGGCGATTCCTGCGGAGTCTCTGGTCATGCGGAACGACAAGCCCTTTGTCGCCGTCGTCAAGCCCGACAATACCATCACGTTCCGGCCCGTGGTGGTCGGGGTAGATGAGGGCCCACGCGTAAGAATCGTTTCCGGCCTGCAAAAGGGTGAGCGCATTGCACTTAATCTCGGGGAGAGCCTGGCAGAAGGAAGCCATATCCAGCCCGTGGTGGCAGCGGCACGCTGAAGCGCTGGAATGCGGGCGCGAAGGTCACGCTGACAGGCGCAAATCCCAACAGCCCTCTCCCCCCGCGGGAGAGGGTTGTTGGTTTGATGTGGGGGGAGCATTGCACGCCGCAGCCCTCGGTCACCGCGGCTGAAATTCCGCCAGTTTTAAGGGCGGGCGACAGAGGGTGGTCCCGCAGGGCGGGACCGGAGGTCTCACTGGTACTGGAACGGAAGGCCTCGCCTCATCATGTCCCCCACGAGTCAGGAGGTTCAATGAAGCCGCTACTGCTCACGGTCCTCGCAGCCGTTCTCGGACTGCCGGCTTGGGCGGCTGACCCGCCACGCCAGTTGTCTCTGGCGGAATGCTTGCGGATCGCTGAGCAGAACCATCCTGACCTCGCCGCGGCGCGCGGGCTGATTGATTCCGCCCAAGCGCAAGTACGCATTGCCCGGGCGGGCTATCGGCCCCACCTGGATGCGGGCGCTTCCTATACTCGCGCCACCTACAACTACGCCGCAACCCCAGGCGTCTCCCCTCAGGCGTTCAATAGTTCTTACTCCGGCGAGCGCATGTCTCCGGCCGCTTACTACTATGGGGGCCTGAATTTCTCGCAGTTGATTTACGACTTTGGCCAAACGCGCGGCACGGTTGACCGGAGCCAGGCCGAGCTGGAAGCAGCCCAGCAGAATCTGAAGCGAGTTCACGATCTGATTTACCTGAATGTGCGCGAAGCTTATTACGCGGTGCTTGCGGCGGAAGAGATTCTGCAAGCCCGCAAGGATGCCGTGGACAATCAAACCAAGCACCTGGACCAAGTCCGCGCCTTCCACGACGTGGGCACCCGGCCCAAAATTGACGTGACCAAACAGGAAGTGGGTCTGGCCAATGCCCAGGTGGACTACCGGCAGGCACAGGAAAACCTGGACGTCGCCCGCGCGGCACTGGCCACCGCCATGGGTATTCCCATTGAGCAAGCGCCGGAGCCCCTCAACACCCTGGGCGAGGTTCCCAATCCCGGCAGCCTTGATGAGCTGATGACCCAGGCGGAAAAGCAGCGCCCGGACCTGGAATCGTTGCGCGACCAGATTGCCGCCGCACAGGCGGATATCATCGTGGCGCGCAGCTACTTCCGGCCCAGCTTTAGGTTGGCCAGCTTCTTTAACTACCAAAACCTGAAATTCCCACTGATCTACAACTGGGACTTGGCCGGATTGCTGGCTCAGAATCTCTTGGATGGGGGCACGAAGCAGGCGCGCTTGACCGCGGCGCAGGCGGAGGAGTCTGTGGCCCGCGCCAACTTGACTTCCTTCCTCCAGAAAGTGCACCAGGAAGTGTTTACGGATTATTCCGACCTGAAGGTGGCCAAGGACAAAATCCAGTTGAACCAGCAGGCGGTAGCGGAGGCGAAGGAAAATCTGGCTCTGGCGGAAGGACGCTACTCAACCGGATACGGGAACATCATCGAGCTGACGGACGCGCAAACCCTGCTGACCGATTCCCAGATGCACGAAATCGTGTCGCGCTATGATTACCAAACCGCCGCCGCTCGCCTTGATGTCGCCGTCGGCCGCACGCCTGTGCCGTAGAGAGCAGGATCTAGGATTCAGGATTCAGCAAAAGCAGGGGGGGCACGGTGGGCCGTGCCCCTGCGCCAGCCGCAAGACTATTGACATGGAAAGTGGCGGGTCGTGCGAGGCTGAAGATAGAGATGCAGACTTGTCGGACACACCCGCGCTAAAGGGTTGTTCCGTTTTTCCTTAATCCTGAATCCTTGATCCTGACTCCTGCCTTCTGACTCCTGCTTCTCACCCATTCACGGCTGCAATCCTGTGAATCAAGTCGTCTTGTTCGGCGGCATTCTCCGCGCCGATGGTGAAAGCATCCAGCACTCCCAGCGAAAGGGCATACTTCAGCGCTTCATCCTGCCGGGTGCGCAGGTCGCCCTGGCCGAGAATCTTCATGCCGATAATTCCCTTCCCGCTGGCGCGAGCCTCCGCCAAAGTTGCCTTGACCGTGTCCGGGTCGGCGTCCATGTGCGAGCCGATGGGGTTGATGCGGGAGAGGATCACCTGCACCCAGGGGGATTTCGCCGCTTCGCGCAACGCCTCAATCTTATGGCAGGAACAGCCGTGGGCGCGGATCAAGCCCTTCTCTTGGGCTTCAGAAATCACGTCCATCGTGGGGCGGAAGCGCTCTGTCCAATGGTCTTCGGTCAGGCAATGCATCATCAGCAGGTCGATGTAATCCGTATTCAGTTCCTTGCGGTAGCGATCGATGTCGGCGCGCATCTGGTTCGGCTCACGAGCCCAGGACTTAGTCATGATCGTGACTTTCTCCCTCGGAACCCGCTTCAGCGCCTCTGCCACATGAGGATGTGACCCGTAGGCATCCGCCGCGTCAAAGAACCGCAGCCCGTGGTCGTAACCACGCCAAAGGAGATCCGCCAGACCCTTGATTCCCAACGCCGTCTGGCGGGAGCCGTGGTTGTAGCCAACCGTACCGGTGCCGCAAGCCAAACGGCTGGTGTGCAGTCCTGTTTTGCCGAGCGTGACGATGTCAGCAGCGCTGAAGCGTCCGGGTCCGGCGGCAAGCAGGCTCCCGAGCGGCCTCGTCCCTGCCCAGACGGCGCCTGCGCCCAGCGCGACGGTCTTCAGAAAGTCTTTGCGCTTCATGATGCTTTACTCCTGCGTTTGAGTGTTCTGCCCGTGTATCGAAAGAGCCCTGCAAGCCCGTCGGAGGCTTAGACTACCACGTTCGCGTCGCCCCTCCAAGCAGGTTTCCGGGGCGTTCCCCGAGGCATTGCCAATGTCCTGAGTCAGAAGTTAGCTGACAAAATCCCGCTTCGGGGGTCCGTTTCACAGCCCCGGCAGGGGCGCCAGAATATAGCCCAGGGCGCAAGCCCTGGGGGAGAGAGCCTTCACCCCGCCTGCGGCCCCGCTCTCCCGCGCGGGCGGGAGAGGGGATGAGGGTGAGGGAGGCCTCGCTTACCCGCGGCTCACGCCGCGGGCTACCTTCTTTCGCCCCGATGCATCGGGGCTGACTTCATCAACCAACCTCTGACTCAGGACACAACTCCGATTTGGCATTATCCCTGGGAGGAGGAAAGGGGCAACCTGCTATTTCCGCCCTGCGGCGGTGGCGGGGATAGGTTCCAGCAATTGTTCCTTGCGATAGACGAGGGTGTTGGTGTCGTATGCGGCGATTTCAAAATCGTGGCCGTGCGTGATGGCGTCGCAGGGGCAGGCTTCCACACAGTAGCCGCAGAAGATGCACCGGTTGTAATCGATGTTATAGACCTGGGCATAGCGCTCAGCAGCACTGATGCGGTGATCGCCGGTATTCTCCGCCGCCTCGATGTAAATGCAATTCGCTGGGCAAGCCGCCGCGCAAAGGAAGCAGGCCACGCATTTTTCAAGTCCATTTTCGTCGCGCCGCAAAATGTGGACCCCGCGATAGCGATCTTCAAAGTGCACGGGCTCGGCCGGATAGTTCTCCGTCACCGTGGGTCCGAGCATCATCTTGAAGGTGGTGGCAAACCCCTTCGCCAGCGCCACGGCAGAATCGGCAATCTCACGGACAATGTTCGGCATAGCCCCTCGAGTTTTCAGTATATCGGATGGCTTGATGCCGGTCAAATGTCCGCGACTTCGGTGGTGGGTTGGTTCCCGGCGTGGCGACAAACCAGGAGTTGTAGATCTCCAGTCAACGCTACGGCGTTTTTCACGTCGAACGGCTGCGTGGTAGTCTGAAGGGTAGACTTGAATTGAATGCCCTTGTAGTATTACCCGTATGAAAAAAGCGAATTCCGGTGGTCGCGGTCCGGCCACGAACGGCAACGTCGCTCCGAAAAACGTGGAGGAATACCTGGCAGGCGTCCCGGAACCCGCCCGTAGCACATTGAACAGGGTTCGCGCGGCGATTCGGTCCGCTGTGCCACCGGAGGCCACGGAGGCCATCAGCTATCGGATGCCGACGTTCAGGTACAAAGGAGCGCTGCTGGGGTTCGCCGCGTTTTCGAACCATTGCAGTTTGTTCCCTATGAGTCTGTCCGTGATGGAAACGTTCAAGAACGAACTCAAGGACTTCCACACATCCAAAGGTACCATCCGCTTCCCTGTGGACAAGCCTCTGTCCGCCGCTCTTGTGAAAAAACTGGTGAAGGCGCGGATCGCGGAGAACGAACACAAGAAACAGCGCCGATCTGGCTGACTTCGAGACCAGTGCATGACTCGAACACGGTTGGCTGACTCAGTTACCCGCCGAAAGTCAGCAAGGCATCCGTAAAGGGCCACTCGCCCCGCCGTGGCGGGTCACTGCTCTTAGCCGCTCGACTACTTGCTGGGTCTGCGTGAGAACTTGCTTTTTCGTGTTGTAGCGGCTGACCTGCTCGCCACTGAGCCTGCCCTGAGCCTGTCGAAGGGTCACTCGCCCCGCCGCCGAAGGTTGTCGGCAACAGCCGCTTTTGGGAGTGATCCTCCAGGAGGGTAACGCCCAAGCTCAGCCGCCGCGCCGGTTTTGCGCGCGCCGGCTGCAGCGATTTGTTAGGCCTCATGGTCTTCCCCCTAGTGCCTCGACCAAAATGGACTCCGACTCTGCGACTCGGTGCTCCGTAATTTGTGAATAGCTCTCATTTGCGATTAGCGGCTGGATGCTGCCTCCAGTAAAGAAATCAGACCGAAACTGAACCTCCTGCATCCGATAGTTACGCCAGCGCTCCTTGGATTCCGAGAATCGCTTCTGCTCCTCATTATCGAGTTTCTGTTCGACCCGCTTCTCTACGGATGCAAGCTTCGCATCCCAGAACTCGGAAATCTTCTTCGACGCGAGATTCATGTCGGTCTGCGTCTTCGCCACATGGAGAGCCGCTGTCAGTCGCTGCGACTCTGGATCAGGCGTGACTGCCGTCGCGTGCCGAGGCGCCTGTTGACATCCGGGGACACAGACCAGAAACAGAAGTGTGCGGAGTCGCGTCATGATGCCTAACTCTTGTTATACCCCTACGACTGAACCGAAGGGCTCACTTCTAACCGGGATACCACGGAGTCTTCAAAACTGACCTTAATCAAAACTTGCCAAAAGTAATCTTGGCCCGTCCCAAAACGTGAGGCACCGCTATCGTCGTTTGCGTGACCTTGGAAATCATATGTCCATTCGTTCGGCGCCTTCGTTGTAGGTTCTCCCAAAATCTTAAGAACCTCACTTCTGCTTATACCAAGCTTCAGCCATTTAATTTCGACATGGTCATTGGCTTTCTGGCGCTTAAGCGGTGTACAGCTTGCGGAATCATCTCTTTTTCTTTCGCGCACGACGCAACGCGTGGCAAACTCCCACTCGTTAAACTCAATCGTTGTCGTACCATCCCCTAACAAATAACAGGTCCTCCGGACAGAATCAGGAGCATCTCGCGTCCAGGATACAGGTGATCCTCCAAGCTTGCCGAGTATTTGATCAAGCCTGTCCTCCATTAAATCGACCGCTAAAACATGAGTGGATCTATTCCCGGGATCGTGAAGCGGATTCATATCAGCGTAGGACAACGCAGAGCAGCACAAGAAAACAGCCAGGAAAATCTTTTTCGCTTCCCTCAACATCATTTCTCCAGAGGTTTAACTCTTAATTGGACCTGCGTAAAACCCTTCCCGGTCGGCATAACGAGAAAGCCCCAATGCCGAGTGGCGACCGGGGCTGGCGCAGACCCTTCGGGTCTGCGATTAAGATGCAATGCGCCTTCAGCGCACAGACCTGAACGGAAAGGTCTGCGCCAGCCTGCGGGTGCATGCCCTGTTAGGCGATGATCCTTCTACTTGCCCTTGTACGCAGAGAGAACCTCGCAGACGGCCCTACGCTGTTCGGGACTCATTTTGTACGTTGCCGACATGTTCTTAATCAGGTCCTCAAGGATGGCCTGGTTGGCCTTGTAGGCCGCTTCGACACCTCGTGACTGAGAGCTCTTTACCGCCACCTGTAGCGCGACAGCGACATCCACGTAGAGCGCCGTCTGAACCAGCTTCAGCGAGTTAATCTCTGACGAATAGGCAAGTATCTCATAGTCCTTCTTGGCACGACTCTCGATCGCCTCTGCGTGAGCTTTGTAGCTCTCCCCGAAGTGCCCTCCCTTGTACTCGCCATAGGTCTTCTGCAGCTTGCGGGCCATGTCGACCGCCGAGGCCGTCGAGACGACCCGTATTACTCGCGGCAGGTAGCTTTCAGTGCTCGGATCGAGCACGTCCTCACCATGCCCCAGGGGTCCTTCACACACCTCGAAAGCGCGAATGCGTGACTCGCCGGCGCTCTTGGCGTTCGCCGCGGCGCGGACGCACTCCGCCAAGAGCTCCTGGCTGTGCTCGTACGAGGGAAACGTCTTGCCCTTCTGAGTCTCGATCTCGGCGAGGGCCGTTCGGAGGGCTTCATCCGCTTTCTTGAAGGCGTCGGGCGCGTATGGCTCGAACCCGCGCGCGGCGTCCACCGCGGCCCGGGCGTTCTTCAACTCCCTTTCAGGAACGGCGCCGCAGGCTGCAAAGGCTGCAAGGCCGAGGGCCAAGATGAAGACCCGGCAAGGCATCCTGTGGCGCGACACAGACGCGAAAGATGCTTTTGGCATGGCTCTTCTCCTTTTTTGTCCGGGTCATGGCCGAGCAGCCAACTTTTATTTGGGCTGACCTCTATAAAACCCTTCCCGGTCGGCACAACGAGAAAGCGCCAATGCCGAGTGTGCAGAACTTCTACCACGCGGGCACAGAGCCTCGGAGTCGGCTTGCCGGGGAACAGCCCCAACGGTGATCGACGATCGGCGGGGGAGCTATTCATGACGCCTAGCCTCCCAGGGCTGGCGAACGGGTGACGTAATTAGACAACCCCACAACCTGCGACGCAAGTCCAAAATCTCGCGCACCGGACGCTTATTTCTCTCCTTGGACATGACGAGGCCCCACTTTGTCACCAGCAATGCCACAACAGACGCCCCTGAGAGGGCTAAGGTTGAGGAGTGTGCGGGCGTCGTGGTGTCCGTGGGACCCCGCATCGACGTCGGTCCCTGAGCTCCCTGCCTTTTGACTTCGAGATTCGGCTACAATGCAACTCGGAGGGCCCATGTCGAAATCGCGCAGGCAGTTCTTGACCCAAACCTCGCTCGCACTGATCGGTGCAACCACCTCTTGTAGCAGCAAGGCGCAGCAGCCGAACCAGCTTCCACCCGGGGCGCCCCCAGCGTTTGGCACGGGACCGGCTGTGGGGCCGGAAGTGTCACCTGCCACCTTCGCTGAGGCAGAGAAACTCGTGCAAGTGGACTTGACCGCCACAGAGCGCGGCGTGGCGGCGGATAGCTGGCGCGTGAACATGGCATCGCTTTACGAACGGCGCACCGGTCCGCGCAAGGTGCCGTTGGGGGCTGCGCTCGCACCCTGGTCGCGGTACGGTTGTTTACTGCCCGGCCAGAAGCCGGGCCCGCAGCGGGATCGATTCATCCGCAGCTACACCGATCCCGGCCCATTGCCGGCACGCGATGAGGACCTCGCCTTCGCCACGCTCGCACAACTCTCACGCTGGATCGAGCAGAGGAAGCTCACCTCGGAACGCCTCACGCACCTCTATCTCCAGCGGCTCGAGCAATTCGATCCCAAGCTGCGCTGCGTCATCACCCTTACCCGCGAACTCGCGCTCACACAGGCCAAAAAGGCCGATGAGGAAATCGCTGCCGGCAAGTACCGGGGCCCGCTTCACGGCATCCCATGGGGCGCCAAGGACCTTCTCGACACCGCCGGAATCCCCACCACCTACGGCGCCGAACCCCTCCGGGACCGCATACCCAGAGAGGATGCGGTGGTCGTCAAGCGCCTCCACGCCGCGGGTGCCGTCCTGGTCGCCAAGCTCAGCCTCGGGGCTCTTGCCCTCAACGATATTTGGTTCGGGGGACAGACCATGAATCCCTGGCTGTTGGAGGAAGGGTCGTCCGGCTCCAGCGCTGGGCCCGCTGCCGCCACCGCCGCTGGATTAGTCGGCTTTGCCATGGGCAGCGAGACGGGCGGCAGCATCGTCAGCCCCAGCATGCGCTGCGGGATTGTAGGACTCCGGCCTACCTATGGGCGTGTGCCGCGCTCCGGCGCCATGACGCTTTGCTGGTCCCTCGACAAGCTCGGCCCCATGACCCGCAGTGTCGAAGATGCTCTGCTCGTGCTCGAAGCCATCTTCGGACCTGACCCCGGCGACGTTTCCAGCGTGCCCAGCCATCTTGACTTCGACGCGAATGCGCCCGTCAAGGGCCTGCGCGTCGGCTACTTCCCCGCTTGGATGCAGGAGAGTCCCGCGACGGATGTGGACCGCGCCGCCCTCCGGACACTTCCCGAACTCGGCATGGTGCCCGTGGAAGTTGCTCTTCCGAACTGGCCTTATGGCACGCTCAACCTCATCCTGTTCGCCGAAGGCGCGGCGGCCTTCGAGGAGCTCACGCTCAGTCATGCCGATCGTCAGCTTAAAGTTCAGACGCCCGACGCCTGGCCCAACCTTTTCCGCCAAGCCCGCTTCCTTTCCGCCGTCGATTTCGTCCAGACCGACCGCTTCCGCCGCAGAGTGGCAGAGGAAATGGCCCGTATCTTCTCGGAAGTGGACCTGCTCCTGGTCCCTTCTCTGCGCGACGAAATGCTCACCATTTCCAATTGCACCGGTCATCCCTCGCTCACTCTCCGCACCGGCTTCGTCGAAGTCTCACAAGCGCGCAGTGATTGGGCTCCCGACCCACACCATCCGCTCCCAAAGTTCTCCCCGCCACGTCGCGTCCCTCACGGTGTTACGCTGATCGGGCGGCTGTTTGATGAGGGTACGCTGGGGCTGGCCGGTCTCGCGCTCGAGCGCGCCTTCGCCGTCACTGACGAGCGCCCGCCCGGCTTCTGAGGTGAGCCGAGGCAGGTAAGGAAGATCGTAGGGTCAGGCCGACCCGCCTAAACTACCGTGGCAGGGTCCACAGGCCAGTCCCGCCAACTGCAGTGTGGATCAGATCTCATAACCGGGCGCTGTAGAAAGCGCCGCCGGTTCCTCCCGGCAAAGGTGGACATTGCCCGACTGGCGGCAGTTGTCGGGAGCAGTCTGGAGAGTAACTCCTGTTTACGCAACTTTATCGGAAACCGGCACAACGCCACGGCTTCCCCACCCCGCTCAGGCGTCAAACCGCGTAAATTCAACGGCCGGAGGGCATTCCTGAGCAACCCGCCAGCCTTCCGGGGAATCGAATGGGCAGGGTTGCGGTGAGCTTGTCAGGGCGCTATCAGCAGTGTAAAGTGGGGCTAGGCAACCCTCAGGGAGGCAGAGCTGATGACCCTGGCAGGCGCGCCGTCGGACCTCTCGCAGAGGAGAAACTTATGAAAAAGTGGGCCACAAGCGTCGTAACGGGGCTTCTGGCAGGGATGCTACTTCCAGCCTTGCTGGCGGGTGAATCCAAAATCCCAACCGAAAACATAAACATACCCGCCGGCAGTCTCCTTCACGTGCGGCTCACCTCTACGCTCACCTCCAAGACCAACAAGACCGGCGACCCCTTCACCGGCATGGTCACCCAGCCAATCGTCGTGGACGGCAAGGAGGTTGTGCCGGCGGGAAGCACTGTGGAGGGTCACGTGGCCTTCGTCAAGCCTTCCGGGCGCATCAAGGGCTTGGCGCAAATGCGGGTGGTTCTCGACCGCATCATCACCCCGGATGAGGTGAAGATCCCTCTCGCGGCGGCGCTGGAAGACATGAATGCGGGACCATGCGCCAAGACGGGCAGCGATGAAGAAGGAACCATCAAAGGTTGTGGCAAGAGCAAGAAAGACGCGGCCAAGGACGCTGCCATTGCGGGCGCGATCGGCGCCGGCGCCGGCGGCATGGTGGGCATGGGTTCGGCGATCGACTGCCGCTATTATGGGAACTGCGGGGGACCGGGCTGGGGAACGAGCCTCGGGGCCGGGGCAGGCATCGGAGCAGGCTCGGCCTTGATCTACAACCTCCTGAAGCACGAGAAGCAGATCATCCTGGTCCAGGGCACGACCATGACCTTCGTCATCAACCGATCGGTCGATGCCAGCACCGGCCAGCCCTTGGCGCAGAATCCTCCCGATGAGAAGCAGTGATCGGGCGGGCCGCTAAACTCAGGTGTGCGCGCCGAGACGTGCCAGAAGAACGCTGAGGACCCTTTGCCCTCGCTACACGCTGGAGGGACTTCTGATGAAACGAGCCCGACACCTCGCCATTGCGTTCATCGCGCTGCTGCTGGTTTCAGGATCTGTGGTCCTGGCGAGTGACCAGAACATCGTTTTGCGCGCCGGCACCGAGCTTCTCGTCCGCCTGACCACGACCTTAAGCACCAAGGCCAACCAGAACGGCGATCCGTGGGTGGGACGGGTGATTGAGCCCATTTTCGCGGAGGGCCGCGAGGTGGTTCCTGCCGGTAGCACGGTGGACGGCCGTGTGACCTATGTGAAAGAACCGGGCCGCGCCACGGGGACCGGCCAGATGCGCTTGGTGGCGGAGACGATCACTACTCCCCAAGAAGGCACTTTCACCATTGTGGCTTCGCTTGAAAATGCCCAGGGGGCCGAGGGCTCCAAGCTGAAAGGCGAGGAAGGAACCATCGAGGGCCCGGGCAAAGATAAGAAAGCCACTGCCAAGGAAGCGGGCATCGACGCCGCCGGCGGCGCCGCGGTGGGCGCCATGGTTCATGGCGGATCAGGAGCTCTTTACGGCGCGGGCATTGGAGCCGTGGCGGCCCTCGTTCACGGCATGGCCAAGAAGCATAAAGGCGTGGTGCTGCCGCAAGGCACGGAGCTGACCTTTGTCCTTACCCACACCGCGTTGTCAAAGCAGGTCGCTCCACCGCGGCCGGAAACCTCCTCACAATAATCCCAGATTCATATCAGTGGCCGACAGGGGGAGCGCAAGCACGCCTACGCATTACCACGTGACATCGCCGGAAGGGGGTGGCCACTTGCCAAGCATTTGCCTCAGCACGACGACCTGTCCGGCGTGATAGCTATTGTGCGAGGCGAGGGCCTGAAGCATCCCCAGCCGGCTGTGCTCCCCGCGCGTGGTGAGCAGATCTGCCTCGCGAGACTGGCGCACCAAGCGGGCGAGTCCGCTGCGGAAACCGCGTACGGCTCCTTGCCAATCTTTCGCGCTGGTGGGGCTGACGTTGCCGGGCCAGCCACCCGAGGCATGCTTGGGAACCTTGGGGTCCCCGCCATCAAGCCACTTCACAACCCAATCATCCCAGTAGCTCAGGTGGTTCAGCAGTTGAAAGATCGAGTGTGGGGCGCCCTCGGGCCGCGTGCCCGCGGCTTTCCAATCCAAGCCTTCAAAAAGGTTCTTGGTTGCCACATGAGCGCCCTTCCCCGATAAGGCGTTGTCCATCATCTTCTCAAGCAGCTTGCGATCATTGCTCATCAGATTCCTCATTTGGACGGGATCTCAGCCAGGATTTCCGTTTTGGCATCCTGACCGGCAGTTAGCATACACCTGACCGCCGTCGTTAGGAGTGTTTGGTTCATGCCTCCATCCCGAACGAGTCCGGTGCCCTGCCTGGGAGCCAGGCTTTGCCGGGATTCCACCAGATGTTAGTTCGGAACCGAAGAGCGCGGAGCCAGCGCTCCGGCACAACCTCGTTCATGCACAGGCGCCTTTTTGGTCAGCTCCAGCGCTTTCTGCTTGGGCGGCGACAACGGAGGGGGGAATGGACCGCTAGAGTTTCTTTTGGATGTCGGCGATGATTTGCTTGCCGTGGAAGCGGCCGTTCTCGATGAAGATTTCGTTCGTATCCATGCCGGCGATGATGACCCCGGCAAGATAAATGCCGGGGATGTTGCTCTCCAGTGTCTCTGGGTCGCACCTCGGGCGCTGTGTTTGGGGGTCAATTTCCACCCCTGCGCGGCGCAGGAAGTTGAAATCCGGGTGATAGCCGGTGAGCGCGAAGACGAAGTCGTTCTCCACGCGCAACGTTTTTCCATTCTTGGTCACGACACAGATCCATCCGGGGGCAATCTCCTTGACCTCGGCTTCCGGGATGGCCTGGATAGACCCCTCTTTGATGCGGTTTTCGAGGTCGGGTCGGATCCAATATTTGATGTGCCGGCTGAGCTCCGCCTCGCGGTAGATCAGCGTGACCTCCGCGCCGTGGCGGAAAAGGTCGAGCCCGGCGACGGCGGCAGAGTTTGCCCCCCCGATCACCGCTACTTTCCTCCGGTAATACGGGTGCGGATCGGTGTAGTAGTGTGAGACTTTGGGAAGTTCTTCGCCCGGGATGCCCAACAAGTTGGGCAGGTCGTAGTAGCCCGTCGCGATGATGATCTTCTTGGTCCCGTACTCACCCCTCCGGCCCTCGGTTGTCTCGGTCTCCACGCGGAAGTTTCCGTTTTCCCCCTTGACGGCCATAACCCTTTCATAGAAATGCATCGGGAGCCGGTAGAAGTCCGCGACCCGGCGATAATATTCCAGGGCTTCAGCCCGCTGGGGTTTGGTGTTCAAGCTCGGGAGAGGCAGGTCGCCGATTTCCAGGCGCTCGCGGGACGTGAAGAACGTCATCGTGGCGGGATAGTTGTAAACAGAATTCACCAGGACGCCCTTCTCCACCACCAACACCTTGATCCTGTTCGCCACGGCTTCGATAGCGCAAGCCAACCCCGTCGGGCCTGCACCCACGATCAGGACATCCAGAAGTTCTTGCATCCGAAATCACTCCCCAGGTTCGCCGCAAGGCAGCCGAGACTTGCTGTTTAGAAGGTTGATGAAAAACATGGTAGCGCCGACCGTTAGGTCGGCACGTGCTGAGCTAAAATTCAGCGCTACAACACCCCATCAACCTGGTCAGAGGCCGCGAGGACATTTTTCATCAACCTGCTAAGGCTGTGGCCTCTTCCCTAACATGATATCGAGAGCCGCGGAGTTCAAAAACAATTCCGCGGTAGGCCTTCTGGCTCCTGAATTGAACCCCGCGCCTATTGCGTCGCGCCTTCATCCAGTAAGTCACCCAGCTCTTTCTTCACACGCGCGTAGTCAGCCAACAGCTCCGGCGTGGCCACTACAGACTCACTTTTCCAGACGAAGGCTTTCCCACTCTCGCGCTCTACCAGCACGCCAATCCCGCCACCCACGTGGTATCCGACGCTCCCAAACTTCCGAACTTTCTCGCCGGACACGTCCAGCAGCGCGACGAAACCCTTCTTCTCAACTGCCAAGTACCGCTCGAGGTGTTCGAAGGTCACGAACTTGAAACCGGCCCGCAGCAGCCTTTCCAGCCTGGCAATCTGCAGGGGTGTTAACTGGGGCAACGATATTTCCGACACGGCCCTTCCCTTCCCACGTCCGGGAGCGGCATTCCTCATGGAGAGGCGCATCCCGATGGGTCGGGACAGGTCGGCCATGCGCCCCTACTCTGATAGGCTGCGATGCCTCGCAAGCCCTCACCATTGGGCATAGTCACCGGAGGCGATTCGCCGGGTTGTTGGAACTCCTCCTCGCAGCCAGTAGACCCAAGCGCGGCGTCGTTGGCCGTTACAGAGGATAAGCTCAGCCACCTCCCGCACGAACTCGCCGCGCTGGGGGGCTCGAGGGTTGAATCCTTCGATTTCATCCAGGACCTTGAGATCACGCGCGGGCCGGCACAGTTGATAGACCTCGCCGCGAATCCACTCGCCTTCGCGCCCAGGCGAGCGCGCGCCCGGATAGCGCCCCAGATCAAAGAGTATGCCCGCGACTTCGCCCTTGCCCCAGCAATTCGCGTTCAGGCGAACCAGATGATGGTGCAGCTCAAATCCGCGCCGCAGAGTGCCGTACACAAACAGCAGGTCACAACCGGGCGCCTCGTCCGGATTCGGCATCATGCAGAGTAGCTCTCCCGCCGGCCGGCCCGCGTCATTCGAGTGACACGATCTG
>JAIQEZ010000084.1 GCA_020073545.1 Terriglobia bacterium
CCAGTGTCGCGCCCTGCGACTCTACCTGCTTGCGCAGGTCCGCAAACATCTCCATGGTGTCCTCGAGCGGATTGCCCTTGGAAAGCTGATAACACTTCACCATGACTTCGCCGTCCTGGCTTACCAGGACAGCCTTGGTGGAAGTGGAACCACCGTCGATGCCCATGAAGGCGCGAACGTGCTCGCCCGGCTGGAAGGTGCGAGGGACGAACTTCTTCGGCCTGTAACCGTCCTTGAACGCGGCTAGCTCATCTTCGGTCTTGTATAACCCGCTGCCGCCCTTTTTCTTCTTCTCTTCCACCCGGCCAACCTTCATATACCACTCGAGCTTTTCGCAGCCTCTGTAAATGCCCAGGCTGGGATCCTCATCGAGTGCGAAGCGTACACAACCGAGGGCGGCAAAATACTGAGCGTTCTTGGGAACCGTAATGAGGTCTTGGGGATCTTTGTGCGGCGGCAGCGGGAAGTTGCGCTCCTCCCAAACTTTCGGGATGTTGAACTTCCAGCAATCTTGCATGCCCTGGATGTAGGTGTTCGGCCCGCCGAGCAGTAATACCACGGGGCGCAGCGTATTGCCGCGCGTCAGCACGGCGAGGTTCTGCTGAATGATGGCCTCAAAAAGCGATGCCATCAATTCGTTCGGCGGCACGCCGCTCTTTTGCAGACCGTTAATATCCGTCTCCGCGAACACGCCGCACTTCCCGGCCACGGGATGGAGCTTCAGCCCCACGTAGCCCATGTTCGAGAGCTCTTCGGCGGGAATGCGCAGCTTGGCGTTGATCTTGTCAATGACCGCGCCCGTGCCACCCGCACACTTGTCGTTCATGGAGGGAATTTTCTTCTTGCGGCCGGTTTCCGGGTCTTCTTTGAAGATGATGATCTTAGCATCCTGCCCGCCCAGCTCGACCACGGACCCGCATTCGGGATAAAGGTGCTCGACGGCAAGTGAAACGGCGTGCACTTCCTGAACGAACTTGGCGCCGATGTGGTGACCCACCGGACCGCCGCCACTGCCCGTCACGAAGACCCGGCTCTCCTCCGGCTTGATGCCGGCTTCAGCTTCCATGCGCTGCAAGAACTCCAGGCACTTTTCCGGCTGCTTGGTGTCGTGGCGCTGGTAGTCACTCCAAAGGATCTGATCGCTGGAGGCGTCAACGACCACGGATTTCACCGTGGTCGAGCCCACGTCCAGGCCGACGATCAAGTTCTTTGGATCTGCCTCAGGCATCTCGATACTCCTCATGTGGGCCGGGCCGCTTTCTCGTCTCCACTTTGGCCGTCGTGGCACGATCCCGTCTTTCCCAGCGCTGGATTCGCGCTTTCGCGGGAATGACCACGTGGTGCGACAGCGCAACCTCGGGATGTCACCCCCGCGTAAGCGGGGGTCCACAACTTCATTCTCTACGCGGGGGCCTTCTTCGCCATCTCC
This sequence comes from Terriglobia bacterium, assembly GCA_020073545.1. Taxonomy (GTDB): domain Bacteria; phylum Acidobacteriota; class Terriglobia; order UBA7540; family UBA7540; genus Bog-366. Next base: position 1,430 of record JAIQEZ010000084.1, read on the forward strand.
GCGAAAATGGCTTTGCCGCGACGCTCCAGCTCTTCCGGCGCAACGTCCTCGACATGAGACGTAAGCGCCCAGTGGTGGCCGAAGGGATCTGTCACCTGCCCGTAACGGTCGCCCCAGAACTGGTTCTGCAAGGGGAAGGTCACCTTGGCGCCGACCGCGACCGCGCGATTAAACAGGGCATCAACGTCCTTGACGTAGACGTTGAGGACCACGGGGCTGCCACCCAACGTCTCCGGCCCCTTCGATCCCATTTCCGGAAACTCGTCGGCCATCATCAAGTGTGAATCACCGATTTTGAGCATGGCGTGCATCACTTTGCCGCTCGGGGTGTGATGGACACCTTTCACCTCCGCGCCGAAAGCTTTCTGGTAAAACCCGATGGCTTTCGCCGCATCGCGAATGACCAGATGTGGGGTTATAGTGTGCATGCCTTCCGGGACTGGCTTCACCTTGTCCGCCATGCTTGTTGTCTCCTCTTCCATCGAAATATGACCAAGGACGCCAAGTGAGTATCACCCGCGAGGGAAGGATCTTCCCTCCCTTGACCACCCGATGGCTCAGTTCACGGCCACCGTCTCCCGACATTCCGCCTTCATGCGCTCGGCGGCGTGCAGCACAAAGTTGGCCGCCACGCCGACCACGCCCTTCCTGTGCCCGAACTTGTACATCGGCTCCTGCATCTCGGGACGGTCTGCGACAAAGGCGCGCACGTCCTCGAGCGTCGTGCCCGTTGGCTCGAGCACGGTCTTCATTTCGTTCTTGGCGCGGACCTTAGCCTCGCCCAGTGCCATCTGCACGCGGCTGTGGGCATTCACATCCCCCTCGCCCGAGGTTTCGATGGGGATAAAGATCATGTCCTTGTAAGTGGAGACCACAGCGGATTGCGCGCCGTCGGATTGTGTCGAAGGCATGCAGCCGAACGGCTTTAGGCTGAGTACCATGTGGCAGAGATCTTTGTTCGAGTAATAGATATTCTTGGCGACTTCCAGGTGTCCTTCACCCCCGCCCGCGCGCGAGTTGTAGAAGGGATGTCCGAGGCGTTGCAGCTCGTACTGGTCGGTCAGGTGATGCGCGATGCCGCCCAGGGCGTCAATCAGGCGGTGATATTCGCGCTTGAAGACGACTTCCGCGGCCGTCAGCTTGGCCAGCTTCTGCTGCGTCGTCATGTGGCTGTCGAAAACTCTCTTCAAGTTCCATTTGGGAACACCCTCCTGAACCAAATCGAGCCCGCGCCGGTCGCGGATCTGTTGCTTGGCTTGATGAATCATGTACATGATCCAGGTGCCGACAGGCTCGACCAGGACCTGGGCGCCTTCCTTTTCGAGGAAACGGAACATGTTGAAGTTGCCGTCCCCCTCGGTGGTTTGCGCCCAGAACTCACCCGTGATCTTTACGATCGGCTTCACGCGCGTACGGTCGATCGATATGGCATTGAAACGCTCGCGGACTTCCTTCAGCGCATCGGTGTAGTCGTCGCCGTAAAGCTGATTCAGAAATTTGCCCGCGTATTGCGCGGTTCCGGCAAAGCCCGTCTTGCCGAGCAACCCGGCGAGTTTCCCTTCCAGCGTCCAGGGGCGCTTGCGGCGCATGACTTCCTGGAGCAGGTCCATACACTCGTCGAGGACGCGGTCAGTTTCGCCGGCGTTCACTTCGTAAGGGCGAATCTGGTAGGCGACGTCGTTGATGATGTCGCCGATGTTCATGGCATTCAGGATGTTCAGGAAGAAGTCCAGGTTCATCTCCAGGCCGGCTTCGGCTTCCGCCTGATTCAGCCCGGCCGATTGCTGAAAGAGCAGCACGCGGAAGCCGTCAAAACCCGCGTTGCGTAGCGCCAGGCGATACTCGGCCTCGTACATTCCGAAGCGGCAGGGTCCGCAGGCGCCGGCAGTCATGAAGACATAGCGGTCGACGATTTCCTGCTTGGTCAGGCCCTTCTCTTCCAGGCTCTGCGCAAATTGCACAAGATTGCCCACCGTAAAATAGGTGGGGTTGCACTGGCCATTGTTGCCGTACTCCTTGCCAAGTTGGAACGCCTTCTTGTTGGGAACGGGAAGCGCCTCGCACTTATATCCCAACCCTTCGAGCGCGCCGTGGATGAGCTTTTCGTGCTTCCACGTCAGTCCGCCGAAAAGGATGGTGGTGTGGTCGCGCTGTGACTTAGTGAAGGGGCGCTCGATGGGCTTGTGGAAGTGCTGCAGCTCGCGTCGCTCGATGCCGGCCTCGCTTTCGAGGCGGCGTCGTTCGTCCTCGAGGTGCTGGCGGATGAGTTCCTCTTTCGACCCGATCTGAACCAAGCCCCCGCTCGCGGGCGGCATTTCGTTGAATGGCACGGTGCTCATGGGTCACCTCGTTTGACAATCAAAGATCACGACACTGGCAGGCATGTGGGGGCACGGCTGATGGTTTTGGCCCGGCACTCCTCCGCGACTGCCGCTCGGAGATGCCGCCTCACGGTCGGTTATTTGTAGCTACGCCCTGAAACAGAAATCGCCCTGACGCCCTCAGGCCCAAACTGGGCCCTGCCTGACGTGCGGCATAATGCCGGTTGAGGGAGGTCAAAGTAAATTCAGTTTCATTGAACGGCGAATTTCCCTGTCCCAAGTGGTATGAGTGCATGTTGAAGAGTAAGCACTGATTATTCAGTTTGTTAGGCGTGATGATGGGCTCTCACGGGGCAGCAGTCCGTATGAATGGCAAGGCCTCGGTAGATCCGAAAGCGGACACTCTGTCACCTATGCTGCCTTGAGGTGTGCCGCGGCTCACCACGGGCTGAACATGACATGGGTCAAAAAGGGGGATGGGCCGCCGAACATCTGACCGACTCTAGATTGCCGAGGCACGGTGGCCAGGGCCAAGCCCCATAGGCGTTAACCTAAGCTGGTTTCTGCTGTGGCCCCGGCAGAGGCCAACGGTGAGTAGCCGCAGGTTTTAACCTGCGGGTAGCGAGACCTAGTCGAACATCCCAACCCCAACAGGGTTGACCAGATCGTTGTGCGGCCCCTCCAGGGCCGGAATCATTTCTTCGCTTCTGCTCCGTAGGTTTCACCTACGGCTACTCACGGTGTCGCGCTCCGCGGGACTGGCAACGGGCCCGACCGGGCGCAAACCGGCTTAAGTTAACGCTTATGGGGCCGAACCCATGTGGGTGCAAGGGAGGATGATCGAGGCCAGAACAAGCTCTACACAATGCATAGGGTGTGGCGACCCGACGAGCCCTCACCGGGTTTCCGATCAAGTGGCAAGGGGAATCAGGGAGGAGGCTCAGCCTCCACGGGTCGGGGATGCGTGCCGCTTTTCTCCATGGCCTCATGGCGTGTTCCGACGGTCGACGCCCCTCGCGCACCGGCCTGTACCAGCGCGCGAGACGTTCGGCAGGAACGCCCAACGAATAGAGTCCTTGAATCCAAATCCAACTGGCCAGCGTGCGAGCAATTCCCTGCCCTCGCCAGCGGCGATCGGAGACACGAACGACGCACGGCAGGCAGACGGTCCGCCCGCACCGTTCCAGCTGGCGGATGAATTCGTAGTCGTCCATAATGGGCATCGGCTTGAACCCGCCCAGTTGCTTGAACACGCTCCGCCGGACGAACACGGCGGAGTCGCCGTAGTAGATCCCGAAGCGCCGGCGCACGCGATGCGCCCAAGTGAAAAAGCGGCTCCAAAAACCATTCCCCTCGAAGGCAATTTCGAAATTCCCTCCGACCACCTCATTCTGAGCCAGCACGCGTTCGATAAGATCCAGAGCCCCCGCCGCCAGGCTGGCGTCGGCGTGAAGGAAGAGGAGAACTCTTCCACGTGCCAGTTCCGCGGCGCGATTCAATTGCAGGGCCCGATTGCGCGGCCAACCCAGCAGGCTAAGCGCCCGGGGATAGGAACCAAGGTGGGATGCAACGATGGCGGCAGTAGAATCTGTACTCGCACCATCGGCCACGATCACTTCGAAATCCCCGCGCAGTCGGCTGAGGCGCGCAAGCGCTGCGGCGATGATCTCCGCCTCGTTATATGTCGGGATGATAATACTGACCATCAGGGGAGATTGGAGGCCCCTGATAAGGGTGGAGGCGCAAGCCGCAGATCTTCAGGTTTCACTTACGAAGCTGGCGAGGCGACGGAACTTCGCCTGCCGACGTTGCAGGAGCTCGGCAAGGGGAAGTTTCGTAAGCCTGTCCAGACAGGCGCGCACAATGGGCCGCAGGAGTTCCGCTGCCTGCGCGTGGTTCATGTGTGCCCCGCGCCTGGGTTCCGGCACGACTTCGTCCACGAGCTGCATGCGGTAGAGGTCCTCCGCGGTCAGCTTCAGCACGCGCGCCGCTTCCTGCTTGTGGTCCCAGTCTCGCCACAGGATGGACGAGCAACTCTCGGGTGAGATAACCGAGTAAACGGCGTTTTCCTGCATCAGGACTTCGTCGCCGATGGCGATGGCCAGCGCACCGCCGCTGCCGCCCTCCCCGTGCACGATCACAATCACGGGTACCTGCAGCTTGCACATTTCTTTCAGGTTGTAGGCGATGGCCTCCGCCTGACCGCGCTCCTCCGCCCCGATGCCCGGGTAGGCGCCGGGCGTATCGATGAGGCTGATGATGGGCATACCGAACTTGGAGCCGAGCTGCATCACGCGCAGCGCCTTGCGGTAGCCCTCGGGGTTCACCATGCCGAAGTTGCGGTGCAGTTTCTGCTTGGTGTCGCGGCCCTTTTGATGACCGATCACCACCACGGGGCGGTCCTCGAACTGGGCGAAGCCCGCGATCATCGCCGCGTCGTCAGCGAAGCGGCGGTCGCCGTGCAACTCCATAAAATCCGTGAAAAGCATCTGGATGTAATCGAGGGTGTAGGGCCGCTGCGGATGGCGGGCCAGCAGCACGCGCTCCCAAGCGTCCTGCGGCGGGCCGGAAACCTTCTGCCGCAGCGCAGCCACCTGCTGGCGCAAGCGCTCGATTTCCTCCTGCGAGGCGGTGGAGTCCGAGGCGCGCTGAAGTTCCGAAATCTGCTTTTCCAGTTCCTTCGCAACCGCCTGTTCGTCTGCCGAGTTTCCCATAATCACACCGTAGTTCCCGCCTTGGGGCGGTCCGGGCCGTGGCGGGCCCTGCTTGCGCAACCTGTCTACCGTCCTGTGTCAGAAGTTCGCTGACAAAGCCCCCTCTTGCGGGCGATCATTCCACAGCCCTGTCAGGGGCGCAAGATCGTAGCCCCGCGCGCAAGCCCTGAGGGAGGGTTCCCTTACCCACGGCTCACGCCGTGGGCTACCTTACTTTCGCCCGCTCCGCGGGCTGACTTCATCGACGAACTTCTGACTCAGGACACTACCGCAGCAGGCCCGCCCTACGTCGCTGGCGTTTGCTTTTCCAGGCGAATCGCGTCGTCACCACAAAGCTCCCGCAGCCGGTCGAGCAATTCGTCATCGGCTTTCACGACGCGCGACACGCGCGGCTGCAAGCGCGCCAGGAAGTCGCCGGGGCGCGTCAACTCCAGCAACACCGGGCTATCGCCGGGATGCGCCGCCAGCAGCCGGCAGAGCTCATCCACCAGGCTCTCGCGGGCCGATTCCAGATTGACGCGAATCCGCAACTGCGCTTTCGCACCGTTCACCGCGGCTTCCAGTGGCCGGGCCTCGCTTACGACCACGCGCGTCTTCTGGTTCTCCTCGTGCCGCACGCGGCCCTTGACGAGCAGCGGCGCGTCGGGCTTCAGCACGCCATGCAGTTGCTGGTAAGCCTGCGGAAAGACCAGCAACTCCACCGCGCCGCGCAGGTCCTCGAGCTGCGCGCTGGCCCAGAGGTCGCCCTTCTTGCTGGGTTTCACACGCAAAGCGCGCAGGATTCCGGCCAGAGTCACGGGCGCTTCGTGCGCCATCTCCTCCACGGAGGATGTGTCGTGCCGGGTGAGCGTGGCCAAGCGCGCCGTGTACTTCTCGAGCGGATGGCCGGTAACGTAAAACCCCAGAACCTCTTTCTCACCCGCCAAGCGCTCGGCTTCGCTCCACTCGGGTACATCGGGCAGGTCGAAAGGCGGCGGAGGAGCGGCGTCCGAGCCACCCACAAATAGTCCGTGCTGGCCGCTTTCGGATTCCCGCTGGCGCTTCTGGCCCAGCTCCATGGCGCGATCGAGCACGGCGGCCAATTGCGCGCGCCGCGCGCCGAGGGAATCAAACGCGCCGGCCTTGATAAGGCTCTCCAGAACCCGCTTGTTCAGGAGGCGCAAATCCACATTCTCGCAGAATTCTATCAGGTTATCAAACCGTCCGAGCTTCTGCCGCGCCGCCAGAACCGATTCGATGGCCGTGGCGCCGACGTTCTTGATGGCCGTGAGACCGAAGCGGATGTTGGGGCCGGCGGGGGTGAACGCCAGATCGCTGGAGTTGACATCGGGTGGGAGGATTCCGATGCCCATATCCTTGCACTCATTCAAGTAGCGGGTGAGCTTGTCCTGGTTGCCGATTTCTGAGGTAAGCAGTGCGGACATGAACTCGACGGGGTAATGCGTTTTCAGATAAGCCGTCTGATAGGCCACCAGCGCGTAGGCGGCGGAGTGCGATTTGTTGAAGCCGTAGCCCGCGAACTGCTCGACCAGGTCCCAGAGCTTCTGCGCCTTCGCCGGGGCGACGCGGTTCCGGCGCGCGCCCGCCAGGAACTTCTCCTTGTTCGCCACCATCTCTTCCATCTTCTTCTTGCCCATGGCGCGGCGGACCGTGTCGGCTTCACCCAGGGTAAATCCTGCAACCTTATGAAAGATTTGGATAACTTGCTCCTGGTAAACGATCACGCCATAGGTTTCTTCCAGGATTTCTTCGAGTTGGGGCAGCTCGTAGGTGACGCGCCGCTTGCCGGAACGGCGCGCGATGTAATCGTCAATCATGCCGCCCTGGAGGGGGCCGGGCCGGTAGAGCGCGTTGAGGGCGGTGAGGTCGGCGAGGCGATTGGGTTTGACGCGGCGCAGGATGTCGGTCATGCCACGGCTTTCAAACTGGAAGATACCCGCCGTCAGACCTTTGCCGAGCAGTTCGTAGGTTGGAGCGTCGTCGAGGGCTAGGGTGTCAAGGTCGAGCTTTTCGCCGCGCGCGGCTTCGATCAGCTTCACGCAATCGTCGATGACGGTGAGTGTGGTGAGCCCAAGAAAATCCATCTTCAGCAGGCCGATTCTCTCGAGATCGTCCATCGCATACTGCGTGGTGATTTCATCTTTGTTGCTCTTGTAGAGCGGAACGATTTCCTGCAGCGGCTGCGGCGAGATGACCACGCCCGCGGCGTGGGTGGAAGCGTGGCGGACGAAGCCTTCCAGATGCGAAGCCACTTGCAGCAGGTCCGCGACGCGTGGGTCGGTCTGGCGGAGCTGCGCCAGTTCCCCCGACTGCTTGAGAGCGTCTTCGAGCGTAATGTTCAGGACGTTGGGCACGAGCTTGGCAATGCGATCGGCGTCCGCGTAAGGCATGTCGAGCGCGCGACCGGCGTCGCGAATGACGGCTTTGGCGCCCATGGTGCCGAAGGTGATGATCTGGCTCACATTCTCGCGCCCGTATTTTTCCGTGACGTAGCTGATGACCTCGCCGCGGCGGCGCATGCAGAAATCGATGTCGATGTCCGGGAACGAAACACGCTCAGGGTTGAGGAAGCGCTCGAAAAGCAATTCGTTCTGCAGCGGGTCGATATCCGTGATGTGCAGCGAGTATGCCACCAGGCTGCCCGCCGCCGAGCCACGGCCGGGGCCGACCGGTATGCACTGCTCGCGGGCGAAGCGGATAAAGTCCCAGACGATCAGGAAATAACCCGTGAAGCGCATCTGCTTGATGAGCTCGACCTCGCGCTGCAGGCGGTCTTCGTAGGCTTCGAGGGGGTACTTCAAGCGGCCTGCCGCGCGCAGCCGCTCCAGGCGCGCGTGGCGGTGGCCGAAGCCTTCGCGCGTGACGCGTTCGAAATAGCTGTCCAGCGTTTCGCCGGCGGGAACTTCAAAGTGCGGGAAGACGTGCTCGTTCGCCTCCAGGTGCAGGTTGCAGCGCTCGGCGATTTGCATCGTGCGGGCCAGCGCCTCGGGCACGTCGCGGCCGAAAAGCGCGGACATCTCTTCGTAAGTCTTGAAATAGAACTCGTTGGTGCGGAATTTCATGCGGCTCGCGTCGCTCATCGTCTTGCCGGTCTGGATGCAGACCAGCACTTCCTGGGCGCGCGCGTCCGCCTGGGTCAGGTAGTGGCAATCGTTGGTGGCGACCAGCGGAATGCCCGTCTCGCGCGCGAGCCGCGCCAGTTGCGGATTAATGCGGTGCTCCTCCTCCATCCCCTGGTCCTGGAGCTCCAGGAAGAAGTTCCCTTTCCCGAAAATGTCGCGCAGATCGTAGGCCGACTGGCGCGCGGCTTCGTAGCGGTCGGAAGCCAGCGCCACAGCCACCTCTCCGCGCAGGCAGGCAGAGAGCGCGATGAGGCCGTCGGCATGGCGAGCCAGCAGGTCTTTATCAATGCGCGGCTTGTAGTAATAGCCTTCGATGTAAGCCGCGGAGGCGAGCTTCACCAGGTTGCGGTAGCCCCGCTCGTTTTCGCAAAGTAGCACGAGGTGGTTGGGGCGATCGGTATTAGCGGCTCGGTCGAACCGGCTGGCGGGCGCAACGTAAACTTCGCAGCCGATAATCGGCTTGATGTTGCGCTTCTGCGCGGCCTCGTAAAACTTTACGGCGCCAAAAAGATTGCCGTGGTCGGTCACCGCCACGGCCGGCATTTTCAGCTCCGCGGCGCGGTCCATCAGCTTGCCAATTTCACACGCACCGTCGAGCAGACTGTAGTCGGTATGAAGATGCAGATGAACAAAATTCTCGGAAGCCATGCGCATTGATTGTAGCAGAGGATTTTTGATTTGGGATTTTAGATTTGGGATTCAGGGGGATAGTTGTCGGCAGTCAGGTGTCAGTCGTCCGTTGTCCGTGGCCCATTGCGGCGATTTCACGTCGCCAGGCGCGGTGCTGCCGTAGCCCGGAACCCTGGAACCGTCGTTCCGCCGCAGCCGGGAACCCGCGTAAGGATCATTTCGCCTCACCGCTTCTTAGACTTCTTGGTTGGCTTGGTGGCGGGTCTTGCGTGTTTCGCAGCGGGCTTCGCCGGCTCGGCCGCGGGCTTCGCCGTTTTCTTGGCGGGCTCGGGCTGAGCGGCCGGCTTCACGGGTTTGGCCTTCTCAGCAGCTTTGGGGCTGCCCGGTTTGGCAGGCGCTTCCGTTGGCGGGGCAACCGCCGCTTCCTTGCCCTTCTTAGGAGGATGGGGAGGTGGCACAGGCGGCGGCTCCTTAGCCTTCTTGGGAGGATGGGGGGGTGGCGCCGGGGGAGGTTCCTTGATTCCTGCCAGCGAGCGCAGCTCCTTCATGAGCTGCTGATGAGTCTTGATCTTCCCGTCCAATTGCAGTGAAAAGATCCGCTCGAGGATGCGTTCGAATTCCGGCCCGGGCTTCAGGCCCAGCGCCTGCAATTCAGCGCGCGGCAGTCGTGCACGGATCAGCGGGAACTTGAACAGATAACTCTTGACACGATTCTGGACTTTGGCGCGCCCGGAATTGGCGAGGAGGAACAGCAGCAGCGGCCGAGGCAGCGGAGAGAGCAAGGCATAGACTTGGCTGGGGAGTTTCGCTTTGGCGCTACTCAGCACCCGCTCGAGCTTCCGGGCGTCGTGGTCAAAGCTGAGCGCCAGCTTGATGGACTTGCTATCTCCAATGATCTTCCTGGCCAAACGCGAGGTGTGTTCGCTGCCCAGCCTCTCGACGAGGCAGTGGAAATTCAGCAGGAGAGGGTCGGCGCCGGGAACGTGTTGCAGCACGTTGCGGATGCGAGCAAAGCGATCGTAGGGGATGCGCGCCGAGGCGACCTTCTTATCCAGGCCCGCCAGGAGTTTCCGCTCCGCAAGCATTTTGAGCACCCGCCCGGGATGATCCTCGTAGAGTATGGCGGCCAGCTCGCGTGCCTGCTGGTCGGGATCGAGGCGCTCCCAAGCGCGGACTTCGACGGCCGTGTCGAACCAGCGCTGCGTGCGTTCATCTGGTTTGAAGTCGAGCCGCATGCCCAGACGGAGCAAGCGAAAGATCCGGGAGGGGTCTTCAAAAAAGCTGCGGGAGTGGAGCGTGCGAAGTTCGCGCCGTTCGATATCGCCGGCCCCATTCGTGGGGTCGAGCAGCAGGCCGCGGGAGTTCGGATGGAGCGACACGGCCATGGCGTTGATGGCGAAATCGCGGCGCTTCAGGTCTTCAAACACCATGGCGGGGCGGACCTCGGGGCGCTGTCCGGAACGCGGGTAGAATTCCTCCCGGCACATGGCCAGTTCGGCGCGCACGCCGTTGGAGAAATGGAGCTCGGCGGCGTTCAAACGCGAGTTAAGAACTTGGCGCGCAAGGGCAAGCGGCGGCTCGCCGGCGGGGCCGCCTGCCCCCCGGCGCGTTTTCGGGGAATCCGCAGTGGGAAGGAGGCGCAGGATTCTCTGCGGCGGGCCCTCCACGGCGAAGTCGAGGTCGCGCACGATTTGCTGGCCATAGGTGAGGTCGCGGACGGCCCCACCTACCAGGTAGAGGTTCAGTCCCTGGTGGGCCGCCAAACGACTGATTAGCACGAGCACCGCATACTGTTCCGGGGAAAGCCGGCTTTCCATCAGGAAGTTGTAGTCGCTCATGGCATTCGGCTTCCAGCGTTCTCCCGGGTCTCAGGTTCAGGCCCGAGGATGGTGGGATTGATAGACCTGCTTCAAACGCTCCTTCAGCACGTGGGTGTAAATCTGGGTCGTGGAGATGTCACTATGGCCCAGCATGAGTTGAATCGAGCGCAAGTCGGCGCCCCGCTCCAGCAGATGGGTGGCAAACGAGTGGCGAAGCAAGTGGGGGTTGAGCGGAGTCGGCAAGGCGGCGCGACGGCCGTACGCGGCCAGAATTTTCCAGAATCCTACGCGGGAAAGCGCGCCACCCCGGCGATTCAGGAAGAGCCAAGGCGTGTCGCGTTTTCCGGCCAGCGGCGCCCGCCCTTCACGAAGATACACCTCCACCGCACGCAGGGCGGACTTACCAACCGGAATAAGGCGCTCCTTGTGGCCCTTCCCCAGGCAGCGCACGATGCCCAGGCCCGCGTCGAAATCCCCGGCGCGAACATTCACGAGTTCCGAAACCCGCATCCCCGTGGCGTATAGCAACTCGAGGAGGGCTTTATCGCGAAGGCCGCTAGGTGTGGAGACGTCGGGTTGCGCGAGGAGTTGCTCGACCTCCTCCGCCGTGAGGTATCTAGGCAGCGACTGGTCGAGCCTGGGCGCTTCCACTTCCGCCGTGGGGTCGCTCGAAAGGCGGCCCTCCCGCACCAAGAATCGAAAAAGATTGCGCAAAGAAACCAAATGCCTGGCCACGGAACGCGCGCCCAGCCCGCGGCGGTAAAGTCCGGCAAGGAAGCTGCGGATGTCGTCGCGGTTCGCCGCGGGGAAGCTCTTGCCCTGCCGGCAGAGAAAAGCGGAAAACTCGGCGAGGTCGCGACGGTAACTCGCAACGCTGTTGACCGCCAGCCCTTTTTCGACGCGGGCGAAGTCTAGGAAGAGCTGTACCTCCACAGCCGGAAGTGCGAGGGACACGCCAGGGACAGGAGGGTCGGCGGGAATCCCTTGCGAGGGTCCAGCGGCAGGCGGTTGCCTGTCAACCGGATTCGTCCCTGCAGGCGTTCGACGACGGCGATTACGACTGGGCATGCTGCTCACGCTGGAACGAACCGTCAATTCAGCGCCTCGCGAGACAGGTTGGACGGTGAAAAACTGTCCTCCCCGGCCGGGCAAAGGGCGCGCAGAGTCCTCCCCCATCCAAAGCCTAAGGCATTGTTTTTCAGGCAATTAGGAGGTTTCTTCAATAATTGCACTCCGGCTTTTTTTGCCGAAATACTTGACAGGCCGGACTCGGCCCCTATACTAGCACAAGCTAATTTCTATGACCAAGCGGCATTTCAAAAATACCGCATTGCGATGGAAAGATGCCACCGGTGAAAAGTGCCCCGCCCTCAACCCGTAAGCGCGTCGTCATCCGGAAGCTCGACAAGGGGCTGATCAAGGGCTTTCTCGACCCCCTCCGGTATCTCGACCCTGAGATCGAGGTACTGGACCGCGAGGGTCGGCTGCTCCACGTCCCCTTGGATGAGATCAAGGGTATTTTCTTCGTGCGCGACTTCGAGGGAAATCCGGATCGGGCGGAACGCAAGATCTTCCGCAGCCGCCCCAGGCTGGCTGGGCTCTGGGTGCGCATGACCTTCAAAGACACCGAAGTCCTGGAGGCTCTCCTTGCGAACAACCTCCTGGAAGCTGATCCGCTGGGATACCTGGTGACTCCGCCGGACGTTTACTCGAATAACCTCAAGATCTTCATCCCGCGCACGGCGCTGACCAGCCTGGAAGTGTTGGGCGTAATCTCGGATGGAGTGGTGAAACGGATGTCACAACGAGCGGCCCAGACGCGAGCCGCCGCCACGAGCGATGAGCAGTTTGGCCTCTTCGGGGCGAGCAACCCACCTGAAAAGAAATAGCGGCGGAAGGAAAAATCAGGGGCTCGGAGTGGATAACTCCACGGCAGGCAGCTCCAGCCTCTGGTGGATGGCGTACAGGACCAGCTCCAAGCGGTCGGAGACTCCGAGCTTGTCGTAGATCGTGCGGAGATGATTTTTCACGGTCTGCTCGGAAATGGAGAGCTGCGTGCTGATTTCCCGGTTACGCCAGCCCTGCATCAAGTAGCTGATGACGGTCTTCTCCCGGCGCGTCAGCGTGTCAGCCGGGCGGGGGGGATTCTCCGGACGCGCCTCAAGAAGCTTGGCCATGTGGGAAACATGCCGTTTGGGGATCCAAGTCTCCCCATCCCTTACGCGCCGGGCGCATTTGACGAAGAGCTGAGGTTCAACCGATTTGAGGATGACCCCGGCAGCGCCGCTGCGGATATGACGCAGAGAGGTTTCTTCTGCCGACGCGGAGGCCGTTATGACCACCTTGCTCTGCGGCGCCAGCCGATGTACGTCGGCGATCAGGTTGGCGCGGGATTCTGCCAGGATCTCTTCTTGCACAAAGACTACGTCCGGCCGGAAGCACTCCGTGCGGGCCAGGAGCTGCGCGGCATTCACGGTTTCGCCTACGACACGCAGGTCGTCTTCGACGGCGAAGAGTTTCTTGAGGCCCAACCTGAAAATCCCTTCCCGGTCAGCCACCAGAACGCGAATTTTGGTTTTCGCTAGACGGGAGGTCCGCATTCGTACTCGCCGCACTGGTCGCTCGGTTCGAGGCCCGCGCCGGTGCAATATGCTTCGGAATAGTCATTGCGGCCGCGGCATACGCGGCGAGTCTTCGGGGAGAATTCGCAGACCGGCAGACAGAACCGGTCAGCTCCCCTTAGGCGGGAGCTTGCACGCAGGCCCACCCCGTTTCGCCGGCCGTAACTCATACTCATCAATGACGACGCCCAGACCTTGAGTTTGTCCCCGCTGGCTCCATCGCACGACCCGTCCCTGACACAAGAGCTCCAGGGGAACCTGCGTGACCTCACGCGGGAGCAGCACCTTGATCGTTACAGCTGTCGCCCGGTGCGGGCGGACAGGGACTTTGATGAACAGTCCACTGCCGCTGATGTTACCGGTTTTGCCCCGGGCCTGGCGACGAGCGCCGGCACGGCTTCTCCACCGGATTTCGACCGGCAGCTCTATCGCAATTCGCTGGCTCGCACGAAGTTGTTGCATACCTGCAATGACTCCATAGGACGGGTCCGCGCAAGAGCTTAGCGTGTTTTGAGCCGCCCTGCAAGCACGGATGTAGTCGAAGCTAGGGACCTACTTCTTTCCGGGGTGAGAAAACTGCATACCGGGGTGGCGGGGATGTCACGCTGGTTCACCCCGGTACGCTGCCACTACCACTTCACCCATCCCCGCCAAGCTTGAGGATTGCCGTTTTCCAGCCGGCCGGAAGCCAGCCCATTGCTTGCCACGCCTCAGGCGATGCCAGGGGCCTTTCTCGCACCTCGGGCGGAAGGCAACGTTAAGTGCACTTTACGCAAGGAACGGGCAGCGACCAAGATTACCGCCGTACCAGTACTCCGGTACTGGGGCGTGCCTCCAACAAAGAGCCTCATTTCGGAGACCGGGACGGTGGGATTCAGGGGAGCACCCTTGCGGCGTTTCCATCCCGCCCGGCGGGAGGACGGGAGCCGGGTGGTGGGCCTATTGATCCCGCCAGCCGGTTTTTCACTTTGCGTTAGGTTAGTCCTTTGGGGGTTGTGCCGCCGGAGGTGGTGAATCCCCACTTTCTCCTTTGACCCCAAGTGAAGCCGCGATGAAGATTCCCAAGATAGCGAGAATCCCCAGCAGTGCTATACCCGTGGGTATGCGCACCCAATGGGCCAGTAACATCTTGGCGCCAATGAAAATCAAGATGATCGCCAAGCCGCTGCGCAGATAACGGAATCGAGTGATGGCCCTTGCCAGCAGAAAATACAGGGACCGCAGGCCCAGGATGGCGAAGATGTTTGAAGTATAGATGATGAAAGCATCCTGCGTGACCGCGAAGATGGCGGGGATGGAATCGATCGCAAAAGCTACGTCCACAACTTCGATCGTGATCAAAACCAGGAAGAGCGGGGTGGCGTAGAGCCGGCCATGAGAGCGCGTGAAGAACCGTCCACCTTCGTAGCGGTCGGAAATGGGGAACAATTTCCGTGCCAGCCGCAACGCCACACTGCGCGTGGGATCGAATTTTCTCTCTCTCTCCCGCAGTAATCGCAGGCCCGTGAACAGAAGGAAGATCGCAAAGAAGTAAAGCACCCAGTGGAAGTGCCGAACCAGATGCACTCCCACGAGAATAAAGGTCCCCCGCATGATAATCGCGCCCGCCACGCCCCAATAGAGGATCCGATGCTGGTACTGGGCGATCACGCCCATGCTTCCGAAAATCACGGCGAAAAGAAAAATGTTGTCCGTGGAGAGTGATTTCTCCAGCAGATAGCTGGTGAAAAACTGCAACCCAGCCTCGGGACCGTGCCGGAGATAAATCCCCAGATTGAATAACAACGAAAGAGCAACCCAGAACGCGCTCCACACGGCAGCTTCACGGAAGGAGACGGGGTGCGGACGCCGGTGGAAAACTCCCAGGTCCAGCGCCAGGAGCGCCAAGACGAAAGTGTTGAAGATTACCCAGGGTAATAGGTCGTTCATCGTTTGTCGTTTCGCGCTGGTAGCGAGGTTTGGATCAGGGCGGAATACTACTTCACGTGCGGGGACTTCGCAATCTCGCTGAGGGTTTCCAGCACCACGCGGCCGACAATCGTTAAACTGAGCGGACTGCAGTGATCGAGCGTGTCCTTATCCGTATGCCAGTAGCTACGGTTGGGCCCGTAATCCAGGTCAATCAGATCAGCCGCGGCGACGCCGGCGTTCACAAAGGGAATGTGATCGTCGTCGATGGCAATCGGCGTATCCAAAAAGTATTTCGCATACCCCAGGCGGCGGGCGACACTGAAGGCCGTATCCATCAACCAAGGCGTGGAATTGTCCTCGCGATGAATATCCAGGTTGGCGTCCCCGATCATGTCTACCAGAACCATGGCCTGGATGCGCGCCAGATCTCCCCTCGAAGCGAGCTTCTGGACGAGGTGGCGGCTGCCGTAGAGACTATCGGCCGGGCTCCACTCCTGAAGGGCCTCTTCTCCATCGAAGAAAACCAGCCAATAGGTAAGTGCGTTCTTGCGAGCGCCCAGGACGCGCCCCAGCTCCAAGAGCAGGGCCGCACTGGAGCCGCCGTCGTTCGCCCCTAGAAAACGGAAACCCTCCTCTCGCTTCGTGTCGTAATGACCCGCCACGATAACCACTTTAGGTCGCAGGCCCGGGAACTTGGCGATGACGTTGGTCATGCGTAGACTACCCAGGGGAGTCGCGGCGGCAAAGGAATCTTCTTCGACGCGCGCTCCGGTCTTTCTAAGCTCCTGGATAATCCAGCGTCGTGACTGCACCAGAGCCGGCGAACCGGATGGGCGTGGCCCAAAAGCTACCAGGCGCTTCAAATTTTCAAAGGCGCGACCGCCGCTGAAGGCTACGCTGTCCGCTCCCCAGAGGCCCCCTGTCGTCGCGAGCCACGCACCGGCGGCAAGCAGGGTGAGTACCTGTGTCCTACTGCGCCTGTTGCGCATGCTTCTGCTTCCATCTCTTGCGGAAATAAACCAGCCAGGAAAGTCCGATGCTGAGGATGTAAAGCCCCACCATCGGAATCCAGAACATGAAGAGGGTTGTCCAATCCGGCGTGGGAGCAATGGCGGCAGCCACCACGGCTGTGATCAGGATGGCATAACGTATGTGGCGAATCAGGAAATTAGGCGTGACGATGCCAAAGACCGAGAGTAATAAAATGATCACCGGCAGCTCAAACACCAATCCGACGCCCACAATGATGGTCAGCGCGAGATTCCAGTACTCGTTGATGCTAATCATCGGCTGGAATCTCTTCCCGAATTCGACGAGGAATCGCAGCGCTGCGGGAAACGCCATCTTGTACGCAAAAAACCCCCCACCCAGGAACAGGCCGCTGGTGAGGAGCACAAACGGCCACACGTAACGCTTTTCGTGGCGGTACAAACCAGGAGAAACAAACAGCCACACCTGCCAAAGGATGTAGGGTGAGGAAAGAAAAAGCCCTGCGACGATCGAGAGTTTAATGTAGAGGTTGAAAGGATCGGTGGGGTTTGTATAAACCAGCTTTTCGGACATGTGCAAGGCGTGCAGCGTGTCGGTAAGCGGGCGCGCCAGAAGCCCGTAAATCTGGTCGGAGAAGTAGAAGCAAACGCCGAACCCTACAACGATGGCCAGCACAGACCGGATCAGGCGTTGACGCAGCTCCTCGAGATGCTCGAGGAACGACATCTGCCTGCCTTCGAACTGCGCCTCCTCAGGATCGGGGTCCGGGTTCTTCGTGGGTGGGTTCGGGGTCGTGGTGGACATACGTAGAGGTCGGTTTGGGCGCGCTATCCTCGTAGCGGTCCAAGTTCTTGATTTCCTCTTCCAGCGAAGTCTTCAGCTCATTTGACGCGCGGCGCAACTCTCCCAAACCCTTGCCCAGTGTGCGGGCGATTTCGGGAAGTTTCTTGGGTCCAAAAAGCAGAAAGGCAATGAACAGTATAAAACCGATTTCGAAAAATCCGCCGCTAAACAAGGTCAACCTCTTTTGGGATGATAGGGGAGCCCTAAGGCCTTGTCAAGGTGAACCGCACATCCCGGTGAAGTCATCCGCTTGAAAAACGTGAATTTGCCGGGAATCGCGGGCCTGGGCGCTGCCGATCGGGCAGGCCTTTCCCCTGGCCCGCTGCATGGAAGCCCCTCTCGAATCATTCCCTCGAACCCCTGGCCCTCGATTGGCATCATACCCAAGCGAAAGCGGGCTCGGTCGTGGGTCAATTAGGAATTCTGGAGCCACCACTGCGTTGCTGATGGGCCCTTTGATCCCGCAAGGCGAGACGGCCCGAAAGGTCCGGCCCAGACAGAGCCGCTGCCAGGGGACGAGCGGTGCTTTCCGGGCTCGCGGCCGTATGTTATACTCATCAAGCAGGGTGAGGAGCTGCAAAAACATGAGGCAAGCACGACGGGTGGTTTGGTTTCTCTTGTCGACGGTCCTTCTCTGCGCGCTCCTGGGAGGGATTTACGGGCGGCAGGTGGAGGCCACAACAGGAAGTGATGACTCGGATGTCAAAGCCAGCCTGAACGAGTTCACCCGCGTCTACGATGTGGTCGAGCAGAACTACGCTGACCCCATCGACCCGGACCGAACCATCTACGGCCCCAGCAACAGCAACATCGGCGCGATCCCGGGCGCGCTCCGTACCCTCGACCCACACTCGAATTTTTTCGACCCCCGTGCCTTCGCACTGCTTCGTGAAGAGCAAGAAGGCAAATACTTCGGCGTGGGCATGTCGATCCAGGCGCGTCCCGGCAAGCTGGGCAAGCTCGTGACGGTGGTCGTCGCACCGATCCCAGGATCCCCTGCCTTCCGGGCCGGCTTGCGGCCCGGCGACATCGTGGCGAAAGTTGACGGCAAACCGACCGAGGGCCTGAACACGTCGCAAGTGGCGGAAATGCTCAAGGGTCCCAAGGGGACGCAAGTTCATGTCACCATCCTTCGCGAGGGATACGACGAATTGCTGGAATTCGAAATTACCCGCGATGAGATTTCGCAGCGCAGCGTGGATGACACTTTCCTAATTCGGCCCGGCATCGCCTATATTCACGTCGGCAAGTTCAACGAGAACACAAATGACGAGCTGTCCGAGACGCTGAGGAAATACAATGAGCAGAGCCTGCAGGGATTGATTCTCGACCTGCGCGGCAACCCGGGCGGGCTGCTACAAGAAGCCGTGGAAGTCTCCGACCACTTTCTGGAAAAAAGCCAGCTTATTGTTTACCACTACGGAAGGCATTCACAGGAGAAGCGCTATTACGCCACGAAAGGTGACAGCGGCAATGAGTATCCCATCGTCGTCCTCATCAACCGGATGACGGCGAGCGCCGCCGAAATCGTCACCGGCGCACTGCAGGATCATGACCGGGCGCTGGTGATGGGGGAGCCGAGCTTTGGCAAGGGGCTTGTCCAGACCGTGTATCCGTTGAGCGAACACGCCGGGCTGGCGCTGACCACGGCGCGCTATTACACACCCAGCGGACGACTCATTCAGCGCGAATACGCTAACGTTTCCCTTTACGACTACTACTATCACCCCGAGCATACCACGCCAAACCATTCCGCGGTCCGCCTGACCGACGGCGGTCGTGAAGTCTACGGTGGAGGCGGGATTACCCCGGACGTGCGCGTTCCCGATCCCCCGTTGACCCCGGCGCAAGAAACGTTGCTCCAGCGGAGTGCCTTCTTCAACTTCGGCAAGTACTATCTGGGAATCCACAAGACCATCCCCAAGGATTTCCAGGCGACTGACGACGTTCTGGATGAGTTCAAACAGTTCTTGGGCAAGGAAAAGATCGCGTTTTCCGATCGGGACCTGAAAGATAACCTCGATTTCATCAAGACCCGCATCCGCTTCCAGTTGGTGGAGTCGATCTTCGGCGAAAACGAAGCCGACAAGATCAGTATCGAGAACGATACGCTGGTACAGAAAGCCCTGGAGAACATGCCGCAGGCCAAGGAGCTCCTGGCAAAAGCCAAGAGGTACATAGCGAGCAAAACGCAGCAGAGGTAGAAGCCAACCGCCGCCACGCGTTTTCACACCTTTTCCCCGTGTTCAAGCAGCCCCGTGGTGGGGGCCTAATCTCCCCGCAGTTTTCCCAGCAGAAGCTTCACGAGTGAGAGTCCACCCGTGATGGGTAACAGAAGGATCTGCCGCCATACGGTGGCTCGCGTCTTAGCGCGACTACGCTGGGCGGCAGCGTCATCGCGAGCGCGAAAAGCCAGCATCGTCGCATACTTCGCAAAATCCACTCCACACTTCTCACAGCTTCCGCCCTGTAACTGCACGTGCTTGCAGGCAGGGCAGGTGTACTTTAGGGGCGCGTGGCAGCGCACGCAGTAGGGGACCGTCTCCGAATTCTCCTGCCTACATTTGGGGCATTGCATGGGCGGCACTAGACTTGGCTCCGAAGCCACCGGGTTGACACCGCATAGGAGATCACCTGATGCCGTGGCGAAGTCTGATTATACAAGGAACAAAATGGAATGAGGCCTCTTGGTGGACGCGAAGGGATTCGAACCCTCGACCTCAGCGTTGCGAACGCCGCGCTCTCCCAACTGAGCTACGCGCCCACACATCACTAACCTTCTAGCAGGTTGATGGCGTGTTGTAGTGCTGAGCTTTAGCTCAGCACGCGCCGACCTAAAGGTCGGCGCTACCATGTTTTTCATCAACCTCCTAGAAATATAACACGACCCGCGAAAAGCCGCCAACCTTCAACCCAGAAGAACTTCCGCAAAGGCCAGAGCCTCTTCCAGGTGGCTTTCCGCCAGTCCGCCACCTTGGGCAAAATCCCGCGTCCCGCCGCCTTTACCTCCGAATTTTGCCAGGGTTTGCTTCAGTACCTCGGCCATGTTCACATTTCCACCTGGAGACTGCGAGAAGAAGAGCGCGGTGGGCTTCCCCTTAACGCCTAGCAACGCGATCGCCGACGCGTGCTTGGCTACAGCGTGGGCTACCATCTTAGCTTTCTTCCCTTCCTCCGCCTCGAACAACCGACGAACCACGCGTGAGCCGCCCCTTTCCGGTGCGCTCTGCCACCATTGCAGGGCTTCCAATTCCGCCAAATCCTCTATAAGTCTGTCCCGCAACCGTGCTGCCTCGCGCAACTCTTGCGCCTGCTTCGAGATGAGTTCCGGAACACTCTCAAGCCCCGTTGAGAATATGCGTGCCGCCTCGCTCAGAATCGCGAAGTCCTGCCGGGCCCTGCGCAGGGCGCGGCTTCCACACAGGAATACGACTCGCGTCAAGCCCTTGGTGTGATCCACTTTTCTAATGCTGATCAACCCGATGGCGCCCGTCTGGCTGACATGAGTCCCCCCGCACGCGGAGAGGTCGAATCCCTGCACCTCCACCAGCCGGATATCGCCTTCTCGGAAGGTCGGTTTACGCAAGTCCATCTCACCTGCTTCCGCGGAAGGGCGGAAAGAGATCTGGACGGGTCGGTTTTCAAAGACAATTTGATTTGCCAGCTCTTCGGCTTTCTCGATCTGCTTTGCGCCCACGCGATCCGAATCGAGGTCAATCGTCGAAGCGTCTGTGCCCAGATGAAAGGACACCGTTTTGTAGCCGCCCGTCCTTTCGAAAGCGGCCGAGAGCACGTGCTGTCCGGTGTGTTGCTGCATGTGGTCGAATCGACGGGTCCAGTCGATGATCCCCTGAACACTCTCACTTGCCGGGTTGTCTCGGAGCAGGTGCGCGACTTCCTCACCCTCGTTCACGACCTCCAGCACCGGAATGCCCGCCAGCGTGCCATGGTCAGCCGGCTGCCCACCTGACTCCGGGTAGAATGCCGTGCGGTCCAGGAAGACGCGTACTCCTTTCGCATCAGGGCTTGTCCTGATCACGCGTGCCTGGAATTCCCGCAAATAACAGTCCGTGAAATAGAGTCGTTCAGTTCGTGCCATAGGACCTCAATTGATGCGCTCCAACGTAAGGGTCTCGAGAGCCTCCAGATACTTGTACCCCGTTGCCGTGAGGAAAAGGACGATGGTTTCATGTCCTGCCAGGAAGCCGTCCGCTAAGAGTTTCCTCACCCCCACCAAGGTTGCTCCGCCTTCCGGCGAGGTGATGATCCCTTCGGTCTCTGCGATCTCGCGTACGGCCGTCAGCATCGCGCCATCGGAAACCGCCAAGGCCGCGCCCCGGCTCTCGCGGAGGGCCCGAAGGATTAGGAAATCCCCGATCGCCGCCGGCACACGCAAGCCGGAAGCGCGCGTCTGCGGATTCGTCCATTCTTCCGCTCGCTCGGCGCCAGCCGCGAAGGCGCGCACCATCGGCGCACAACCCTGTGCCTGGACAGCAAACATGCGAGGGCGGCGCGCGCCGATCCACCCCAGTTCCTGCATCTCGTCAAAAGCCTTCCACATTCCAATGAGCCCGGTCCCACCACCCGTCGGATAGATCAGGGCGTCTGGCAAGCGACCACCGAGTTGCTCGAAGACCTCGTACGCCATGGTCTTCTTCCCTTCCACCCGATAGGGCTCGCGCAGCGTCGAGACATCGAACCAGTCTTCGCCCTGCAGCCGCTCGCACATCACGCGTCCACAGTCTCTGATGCTACCCGGGACCAGCGTGACTTTCGCGCCGTGCAGGGCGCATTCCAGACGGTTGGCCAGCGGTGTCTCTTCCGGCATATAAATCGCGGCCTCCATCCCTGCCTTGGCGGCGTAGGCGGCCAGGGCGCCGCCCGCGTTCCCTGCGGAAGGAACCGCCAGTCGTCGGATGCCCAGTTCGTGAGCCATGCTCACCGCCACCGCCATGCCGCGTGCCTTGAACGAGCCCGTAGGGTTCTGCGACTCGTCTTTCAGATACACATTCGGCAGCCCGAGCTTATCGCCCAGCCGGCGGGCAAGCATCAGTGGGGTGTAACCCTCGCCGAGGCAGACCCTCGAGGACTCACGGGTGACTGGTAGAACTTCCCGGTATCGCCACAAGTCGGGGGATCGAGACCGCAGGTTTTGCAGTTGTAGCTTTGCTCGAGCGCGTTGTAGGTCGTAACGCACCAAGAGAGGCGAGCCACACTCGCACAGGTTGTGGATTTGCCCGGCAGCGAAATGCTTCCCGCACCGCGTGCATTCCAGGTGCGTGATGAATGACATGAGGGTGGGAGTCTAGCAAACCCGCAAAAAGCAGGTCAATCGGAGATTCCCGTAGCAGCAAGACACAACGACAAATTCAGCCCACCTCGCCGGGGTTGCCGGCCTCGTGCTAAGATTGGGCATTCCATGTCGATTCGGCTTATCGCCCTCGATCTTGACGGTACTCTGGTTAACAGTCGGTGGGAAATCTCCGAAAGGGACCGCCACGCCCTGGCGGCCGCTTTCGAACGGGGAATCCAGATCGTCGTGGTTACAGGACGACGCACCCTGTCTGCGGCGCCTTACGTGACGCAAATTCCCTGCCCCGTCACCACCATTACGTCAAACGGCGCGCTGATCCAAACGCTTGCGGGGGAAGTCGTCTACCAGGATTTTCTCCCCCGCGAAGTTGCCCACCGGGCTCTGGAGGTCGCGCACGAGTACCGGCCCTATACGGTGGCCATCTTTCATGTGCCGGGCCGCGGACAGGTCACCATGCAGGACAGCGCTATCACGGAGGGCCCCCTCGGGTGGTACGTGAGAACCAGCCTGGACCACCTGCTCCTGGTGCGGGATCTGAAAGCTGCGCTAACGTCCGACCCCGTTCAGCTCATGATGGGCGGTCCGCAGGGGCGCATCGAACCCGCGGAGATTCTGCTGCGGCACTCGGCGGTCGGGTCCTCCGTGAATCTCACTTGGACGAAATACCCCGCCCGCGACATCGCCATCCTCGACATCATGAATCGCGGTTGTTCCAAGGGACGTGCCTTGAAGTTCTGGGCGACCCAAGCCGACATTGCTCCCGGCGACATCATGGCGATTGGCGACAACTTTAATGACCTGGAAATGCTGGAATTCGCCGGGCTGCCCATTCTGATGGGGAACCACTGCGCCGGGCTCGACAGGCCGGACTGGGCCATCACCTCATCGAGCGATGAAAACGGCGTCGCCGCCGCGATCGAAACCTACGTGCTGAACGCGTGAGGTGGACTCGTAACTGGCGAGGATGTTGACGAGCTGATGAGGCGTCAGGAAATGACCTTCCCGATCGGCTGCCAAGATACCCCCTCACCCGGTCCCTCCCTGCGGGACCACCCTCTCCCCCAAAGAGTCCGTCTCAGAACTCAGGCGTAGCTGAGGTGAGGGAGAGGTGTTGGGCCTAAGCGTGACAGGGGTGCGGGTTTCCCGGCGCGCGGGGTGCGGGTTGAGGGGCCCTGCGAACGTCGGCCCGCCTTCCAAAGCTTCTTCAGGTTATAAGCGGTGCACAGCAGCGCCCACTGCGTCCGAACATTTTCCAGTCCC
>JAIQEZ010000216.1 GCA_020073545.1 Terriglobia bacterium
AGGCCCTTGAGGATCCCCCCGAGGCCGCCTTCCATCCCGCCGTGTGAAGTTTGGTCTCTTCTCTTTTCCGTCATAACGCACCTTATTCCTTTCAGTCTACCGAGATACCGTATTGCCTGATTTTTGAATAGATGGTTTTATAATCGATGTGTGCTTATTCCGATGAAGGTGGTCGGTGATTCCGATTTGATCCCAGTCACTGGTTCCGAAGTGAAGCCGATCATTTTCGGAGCGAAGCGACGCTGGCATTCTTATCGTGCTTGAAGTGATCATGATCGGTCAACTGGAATTGGTTTTTTTCTTCATCTTTTTTTGTTTCCCTCCTTCAAGATTAAGCCCGCCGCCGGCGCGGTGGAAATGTGGGAATCCGGCTGCCCTTTGCCGGATTTCCAAGCCCGGTGGAAAGGGTGGGAAACTCGTTCTGGGAGTTTTCCACGCTTTCCACGGGGCGGCATTTCCACCGCGCCCGCTCGGGGAGTTCGGAGCGTAGCGACGTTGTTCACTCCTTGCCGCCGCGCTTTTTGCGCATCGACTCGCCGCGCATCTCGATGCGGTGAGCATTGTGCACCAGTCGGTCGAGAATGCTGTCGGCCAGGGTCGGATCGCCGATCTGCTCATGCCACTTGGCGACCGGCAGTTGGCTGGTCAAGATCATCGAGCGCCGCTGGTAGCGGTCTTCACAGATTTCCAGGAAGTCCCGACGCTCGGCATCGGCCAGGGGCGCCATGGCCCAGTCGTCGACCACCAGTACTTCCAGACGAGCCAGGCGGGCGAGCAACGAGCGCAGACTGCCGTCGGCGCGGGCCAGACCCAGGTCGCGAAACAGTTGGGGGGCCCGCGTGTAGAAGGCCGTAAAGCCGTCCCGGCAGGCCTTCTCGGCCAGAGCGCAAGCCAGGAAGCTCTTCCCGATCCCAGTTGGGCCGAGCAGAAAAATGTTCTGATGCTCCCGCACCCAAGCCGAATCCTGGATGAGCGACCGTACTAAGGCGCGGTCCAGACCGCGCGGGGAGCGGAAGTCTAGGTCTTCCACCGAGGCCTGATGCCGTAGTTTGGCCTGGCGCAGGCGGTGCTCCAAGGCCCGGTTCTGTCGCCAGTTCCACTGCTGATCGACCAGCAATGCGAAGCGTTCCTCGAAGCTCAACTCGGTGATTCCGGTCTGCTCGGACTGAGCGCGAAAGGCCTCTGCCATACCGTGCAAGCGCAAGCCGTGCAACTTCTCCAGGGTCTGCTGATTCAACATACGTTCTCCTTTCTCCGGATGGAGTTACAGCAACCTCGGGGTATCCGAGGGATCGAAATAGGCCGCGCCCCGCAAGTTGTCGTGTTCGAGCGGGGGGCGGGGCGCCGGCGCCTCCAGCGGTTGACGGTCAAGTCCGCGTTCCAGCATCGACTTGACACTCTGGTAGGAACAAGCGCCGGTGGCCAGGGCCCGTGCCGCCGCTGCTTCCACCCGCTCGGTGGAATAGCGCTGGCCCAGCCGTAGAATCCCCAGGCAGGACCGATATCCCATCTCGGGGTGCGGTTTACTTTCCAGGATGGCCTTGAACAACTGCGCCGTGGACGGTCCCACCGACTGCGCCCAATGCAGCAGACGTGAGGGTGGCCAAGCCAGGTGCTGCTGGTGGCTCTTGGGACGATGCTCGTTGACGGTAGTGGCTTTATAGGGCAGGTGGCTACGGACGTGCGAAGCCACGCGCTCGCCGCGGTGAAAGATCTCTACCGTGCTCAGCGTCGAGCGGATCTCCACCACCTGCCCAGTCAGCACGTAGGGCACGCTGTAGTAGTGGCGGTCGATCTCGACGTGATAGTCGATATTGAGGCGCGCTGTCGCCCACTGCTGCAGCTCAAAGCGTTCTCGCGGTAACGGTCCCAGCGCCGGCCGGTCCAGCTCCTGAAAGAGGCTGGCACGGCAGCCCGGCCGCTGGCGAAACGGCCGTTGGTTGAGTTTATCCAGCAACTCCCGGATCGCCTGATTGAGTTCGGCCAGGCTGAAGAACTTCCGGTGCCGCAGCGCCGCCACGATCCAACGCTGGACGATCTGCACCCCGGTTTCGACCTTCGCTTTATCGCGGGGCTTGTAAGGCCGCGTGGGCAGCACGCCCACCCCGTAATGCATGGCCAGTTCGTGATAGGTACGGTTCAGATCGGGCTCGTAGCGGCAAGCCCGACTCACACCGGTGCGGGTATTATCGGGGATGACCAACTTCGGGACACCGCCGAGGAATTCGAAGGCGCGGATGTGGGAACCGATCCAGTGCTCCAGTTCCTGACTCTCGGTGGCTTCGGCGTAAGTGTAGTTGCTAGCCCCCAGGACGGCGACGAAGATCGAAGCCTGGCGCTCCGGCCCGCCTTGAGGATCATGGACGGGAATTGTCGCCCCGGCGTAATCGACGAAGAGCTTCTCTCCGAGTTGGGCAAAATCGGGCTGGGGCTTGCGGGTCTCGTAGGCACGCCGTGGGGTTCCCCCAAATAAGGCGGCCTCCAGTTGGCGATCATTCCAGCCTTCCGGCAGCGGCCAACTGACCCCCGCCGTCTCTGCGCGTTTCAGGTACCCAGAAACTGTGCCCTGCGCGATCGAGCAACTGCGGGCGATCTGGCGCTGCCCCAGTCCCAGTTCGTAGCGTAGTCGCAGTACTTCCTTGAGCTTTCGCATGGACAACCTTTTCATTGGCAATGTGGTCCCTCCACATCCCGGAATCGTGATCAGATCAACTTCGGAATCTTGATCGGGATAACTTCGAAATCGCTATCACCTTGCCCCGGAATCCCCAATGTCAGCGTCCACCGCCGGCGGCACGGCCCGCCAGCGGTAGAAACCGGCCCGGCTGACGCCCGCCTGCCGACACATCGCTCGTATCGGAATCAGCGATGCCAAGCTTACTTCCTTCTGGACGCAGGAGTAAACGAGCTGCGGGTAGTCAATACCTGCAACTTCCGCTGCTCTTCGACACGTTGCAAGCATCGCCGCAAAAAATCGATCTCCATCGCTTGGCGACCTACCTTGCGCTCTAGTTCCGCGATCTGGCTTTCCTGGCTGCAGCTCTTGCCGTTGCCTGAAAACGCCTTGGCCCCGCGCTCGGCCAGCTCCCGCCGCCAGCGGTGCAGCACGTTCGGATTCACCTCGCAGGCGCGCGCCACTTCCGCGATCGAGGCCCCCAATTCAAGCCGTCGCACGGCGGCTTCCTTGAACTCTTTCGTGAACTTTCTTCGAGACAGACATACTCAACGGCCGCCTTCACCATGCACTCGGCCGCACGCACTTTGTGATGATGGTACAGACTCGCAGTCAAATTCATTCTGGCAGCCACAATTTGTTCCAATGAGTTAATGCCAGAGCGTCCAATGACTAGGCGCCGGTGGGGCTCATCAAGCCCCGGAACATCGCCTGCTTGCAAGACTTGAATCTCAGTCGCATACCACAGCCTGTCGAGGTCAATCCCGAGCGGTAACCCGCTGTAGTGCCCGTCGGTACGTTCAGCCTAGCGGTCAACGAAAGGTGGAAAGACGCAGAAGGCGCTCGCCGGGAACGGGTGGAGTGGTTTCAGATCGTCTGCTTCGGCCGTTTGGCGGAAGTGTGCGGTCAATACCTTGTCAAGGGTCGCCATATCTACATCGAAGGCAGATTGCAGACCCGAAAATGGGAAGACCGTGGAGGCGAAAAGAGGACGACAGTCGAAGTCGTGGCCAACCAGATGCAAATTCTGGACCGAGCACCCAAGAACGGAAACGGTGCAAAGGCAGCTGAATCTTCGAAGCCAGCGGAGCCGGTCGATGAAGGCGACAACCCCTTCAACGAGCCGGGAAGCGAGACGACGGATCAAGAAATCCCGTTTTGACCGGCTGCTCCCGACAGTGCCCACATTCTACTTCTTGCGGGATGCGTCGATCCTCCGTATGGACCGATTGGAACGAGCCGCCAGCCCCCACGAGGTACTCCGAGAAATCACAGACCTTAAAGAACAGGCGCCTGCGCCAGCGAGCCTCAATTCGAGGGGCAAAACTCTCGAGATGGGAACTCGCGTTTCATTCGCTCACTTGCCCTCCTGGGCTGTGCGTCCGAGAGTCCCTCGTTCAGCCGCGCGCACAAACCTAGGGAGCGCTCCGCCCAGCCGGCAACTGGAGGGTGAGAGAGGTCAAGGATTTATCCCCCGCTTGGGAATTGAAACTGGAGTTGATAGCGAGGTGATCTAGTGGCATGATTCGGCAAACTAGAATCGACGGAGGATCCTTTTCCCGACGAAGTCCGCAACCCGACGGAACGGTGCAGGCCGAATCTGAAGTCCGTGGTGACCGCCGCGGTCGTGGTGAGAAGATGCATAGCCGGTGGAAATTCTTACGCGAGTGCGTTCAGCGCCTGCTTTCTGTCCCCCCTTCGGAGTTCGAAGGCATTTCCCATGCCCAAAGTGGAGGGGGAGACCCAATCACCGTGAGTGGGTCTCCCCTCAGGAGTTCTCGGTCTTGATATTCTGGGAGGTGGAATCAACGGTGAGTTTGAAATCAGTAATTTTGATTAATCATAGAGGATGTTTTTTGTTCAGCCAGATCATGCATCGGTCCATGCACATCGCGGGAGGAGGGTGAAGCTTGTATGAACAGGCGAGAATTCTTAATCGACGCGGCGGCAGCGACGGCGCTGTTCGGCCTTGGGCCGCAAAGCTCAAAGGCAAGGGATGCCGAAATTCAGATCCTACTCGATGAGCCGATAGGGACGATCGATCCGAACCTTCACGGGCACTTCATTGAACACATCGGCGGAGTCATCTACGACGGAGTCTGGGTCGGAGAGGATTCCACGATCCCGAACATCGGTGGCATTCGAAAGGCTCTTACTGACGGACTATCACGCCTTCGCATCCCTGTTCTGCGCTGGCCCGGTGGTTGTTTTGCCGACAGCTACGACTGGAAGGACGGGATCGGGCCAAGATCAAAACGCTCGTGCCGCACTAATTTCTGGATCAATGATCCGTTTCTTGCGCAAGCCCCTCCTGGAGCCGCGAAGTACGAACCAAACGCGTTCGGAACGGACGAGTTCATCCGCTTCTGCCGAATCGTAGGTGCCGAACCGTACATCGCAGTGAATCTCCGCAGTCTGACAGCCCTTGATTTTGACCATTGGGTCGAGTACTGCAACTCACCGTTGGGCTCCACAAGCTTCGCGACCATGAGAGCTCAGAATGGTAGCTGCGAGCCTTACAACGTTCGTTTTTGGGGTGTAGGCAATGAGTCTTGGGGCTGTGGTGGGAATTTCACGCCTGCCGAGTACGCTGGTGAATTCCGAAGATTCGCAACATGGATTCCCGAATACGGTGTGAACCTGCGTCTCATTGGCTCCGGGCCGAATGCCGACGATTTCCAGTGGACCCGAGGCTTCTTCGAGGGACTGACTGCCAAAGGCAAGGCCCAACTTGACACGCTTTTCGGCTGGGCTCTCCACTACTATTGCGGTACAAGCGGGAAGGGGGATGCCGTTGATTTCTCCATTGACGATTGGTACGGCCTTCTCAAGAAAGCCGATCTTATGGAATCCCTGATCCAACAGCACTGGTCGATCATGGGTGAGGTCGACACAGAGCACAAGGTCAAACTCGTCGTCGACGAGTGGGGGGCCTGGCACCGGGCGGGAACTGAAGTTGATCGTAGCTTTCTGTTCGGACAGATGCCGACCATGCGGGATGCCCTGATAACCGCGCTTACGTTGGACACTTTCCATCGGCACGCCGACAAGGTGCCGATGGCCAATGTCGCCCAGTTGATTAACAACCTCCACTGCCTTTTCCTCGCTCACGAGGATAAATTTGTGGCTACGACAAACTTCCACGTTTTCGAGATGTACAAAGCACATCAGGGAGGGCAAGCTGTTCGTACCATGATCGGAGCCTCTCCGATTCCGTTCACATCCCCAAACGGCCCATCAAGCCTTTGGGGCCTTGCCGGGTCTGCTTCACTGCAGAAGAAGAGACTTGTCCTTACAGTGGTGAACCCTCACGTTCACGAGGAATGCTCGGCCGAAATCAACTTACGCGGCGGTTCAGCGCGCAGTTGTACGATTCGGACGTTAGCAGCGTCGGACATTCATGCTCATAACAGCTTTGAAAATCCCCACGCGGTCGAGCCCCAAGACACTGCCGTTACGCTGCGAGATAAGCCCGTTTGGACCTTTAAGCCCGCTTCGGTGACCAAACTGGAGTTTGAGCTGGGATAAAAGCTCCCGCGCTCGCGACTGAGCACTGGCAAACCGGCAGCGAAACACCACGGTCCGTGTTGACCTGCCCCCAATTCTTGTACCACTTTCTAAGTTAGTCCGTACGCCGTTGCCCGCGGGTGGAGCGGAGCGGAACCCGGGGGCAACGACAGGATTGCTTCCGGCGCCGGCGCCCGGTACCCC
>JAIQEZ010000085.1 GCA_020073545.1 Terriglobia bacterium
CCTGCCCTTCGCCGAGCTGCCCTGACCCGTGCCCATTCTCCTTTCGCCGCGGGCTTCTATAGGCGAGGGGCTTGCGCGTCGTTCAGCAGCGGCGAGCCTCGTGCCCGCCCGGCGCAGGATCGCGCTATGATGGTTTTCTACTTCTCGCGGGACCCCTCGCGCCGGGGCTCGGATCGATCGTTGCGTCGGGTCGAGTGGAGGTACTGGGGGTGAGGAGGTGGCGGAGCACTCCGCCCCGCTCGGCGGGAGGAGGACCGGGCCTTCTTCCACGAAGAAACCATTTGAAGTAGAATGACCTTAACTGGAGACGAAATGGACGGAATTGGTCTTACCCGATGGTTGAAGTTGATTTGCCTTGGGGCAGTTGTCTGCGCTGTTGTGGTCACTCCGGGGGCGTGTGAGGAGGCCAACGAAATCCCCCTCTGGGCCTTGGGAGCTCCGGAGGCCAAGGGCTCTGAGTCGGCTGATCGTCCGACGATTCTCCTCTATTTGCCTGAGTCGCGGAAACCCACCCCGGCGGTGGTCGTCTGTCCGGGCGGTGGCTACACGGTCCTGGCGATGGATCACGAAGGCCGCCAGGTGGCGGAATGGTTGAACAATCTGGGGATCGCGGCTTTTGTTTTGAAGTACCGCATCGCACCGCGCTACCACTATCCCGTGCCGCTTCTCGACGCGCAGCGCGCGTTGCGCTACGTTCGGGCCAACGCCAAACTCTACAATCTGGTCCCGAATCAGGTCGGGATCATGGGCTTTTCCGCGGGCGGGCATCTGGCGGCTATGGCGGCGACACACTTCGACGAGGGCAAAGCGTCTGCCGGCGATGCTATCGACCGCGCCAGCTCGCGTCCGGACTTCCTGGTGTTGGCGTATCCCGTGATCTCTTGTAGCGCGCCCTATTCGCACGCGTGGTCGTGCAAGCAATTGCTGGGAGATCATCCCGATCCGAAGCTGACGGAGCTGGTATCGAACGAGAAGCAGGTGACCCCGCAAACGCCGCCCACGTTTCTGTTCCACACCAACGACGATGACGGAGTTTCGCCCGAAAACAGCCTCGCCTTTTTCACGGCCCTGCGCAAAGCGGGCGTTCCGGCGGAGCTTCACATCTACGAACACGGCAGGCACGGGGTGGGCCTCGCGCCGGACGATCCCGTGCTCTCTTCCTGGCCGAAGCGATTGGCGGACTGGTTCCGAGTGCGCGGGCTGCTCCCCAAGAACCTGCTGCCCGAGGACGCCCTCGGGAAGCCGTGAGGCGGCACTGGGACGTGGCTCGACGGCATTGCCAGAATTTGGCAGTCTGCTGAAAAACTCGCTGCCGCCGTCATTCTGAGGGAGCGTAGCGACCGAGGAATCCCGGCATTAATTGAGAGAAGGCCGTCTTTGCCGAAGCAAGCGTAATGCAGAGATCCTTCGCGCAGTTTACCCTGAGCGAAATGACAAAGATCCTTCGGCTTCGCCTCAGGATGACAGCGAACGGGCTCAGGATGACATGCTCGAAACGTTTTTCAGCAGACTGTCAGCAACCCTCAGCTCTGGGCGCAAATCCGGGAGATGACCCTGCGGAGGGCTTCTTCGAAACTTCCCGGCGGGGGCAGAAGGCTTAGGACGAGGAAACCTTCGGAGGGGAAATCATAGAAGTGCCCCGGATGCACCAGCACACTCTCTTGGGTGAGTAATTCCGCCGCCCAATCCTCGTCGCTGCGCGTGGAGGGAACCCGGAGGATGGTGTACCATCCGCCTTCCACCTTCAGCCTGCTCACCGGCAGGGCGGCCTGCGCAGGCAGGCCGCGCGCGAGCAGTTCATCGAGCTTCCGGAGATTCGACTGCACCCGTTCCAGAATTTGCGATTGGATCGCGCGCCGCTGGGCGAGCCATCTGGGGGTGGCGAGGGCCACGGGCGCGCTGACGGAAAGGTAAGTGTCCGCGATCACTTCCAGGCGCGCCTGCGCATTCTTCTGCAGTTCTGGCGGGCCGTTCACGACAATCCAGGCAAGCTTCATCTGCGGCAAAGCCAAGATCTTCGACAGCCCGCTGAGCGTGAAGGTCAGCGCGGCAGAGGTCTGGGCGTGGCTCCGGACTCGGTCGGGATCCGCAGTGAAGGCATAATCGGCAAAGACTTCGTCGGCAATGAGGGCCGCTTGTGAGCGGCAACAGATTTCAACCATCCGCGCGAGCTCGCGCTCGTGAACGTAGGAGCCCGTGGGGTTATTAGGGTGGACGACCAGCACGGCGCGGCAGCGCGATTCCCGTCGCGACGCGAGCGCGTCGAGATCCACCTGCCAGCCCCCGTCGTAAACCAGCGGGTAAGGGAGAATTTGAACATCATTCAGTCCACCCAGAAAATCGAAGAGCGGATAGCTCGGCTGTGGCGCCAGAATGCTGTCACCGGGGTTCGCGAGGAGCCGGAACACGAACGAGTACGCTTCGCTGGTGCTGGTGGTCAGAAAGATTTGGTCAGGATTAAGCTGGATCCCCCGCTCGGAGTAATACTGCGCGACCGCTTCCCGGGCCGTGAGCAGGCCGCGCGGGTCCGGCTGGTAAGTGAGCGCGCGGCGATCGCCGAGCGGGGCAAGAATCTCTTCGGCATCAATCGTGAACCCGCACCGGGTGGGATTCGATTCCGTCAGGTCCAGGATCGGCACGCCTCGCTCGCGGCGGTCGCGCACGAGTTCGGAAAGACGATTGGGATCAAGCGGCCAGCCGGTGCGAGATGAGAACCTCATTTAGATTCCATTTTGTACTCGGAGATGAAGCGTGCTTAGCGACGTGCGCGTTTCTCCTCCGCGCGCAGCGCCGGGGCAAGAACACACCCTCGCAGCGCTCCCACGCAGGTGGTAGGCGCGCGCTCCGCGCTCCCGCCTGCTGCGAATCCGCGCCAAGTGCCCGTACAACCACACCTTCAGCAGTATATCCCCCGCGCAACTCGGACGCCCTTCCTCTCTCTCCCGCTGCGGAGGGAAGAGCGACACAATGTCTATTGCATCCGGGCAGGTTTTCCGCCACATTAGTCTTGTAGACCCTTCTTCGTTAGGGTGGGGCTTCTTTTTCTTTAAATTGAGCTAGAAGTTGTGGTTGTTCCCCTGCGGGCGGGGAACCTTCTCCACGGAGAGGACTCATGCCGCTGGAGATTGCGCTTGTGATGATTATCAGCACCCCGCTCTCCGGCTACCGCTTTGTCCTCGCAGACTGGCGACCTGAGCACGTTCGCGAGTCACGTCAGGTGCTGGCGAATCTCGAGCCGGTCGCGCGGCGGGGATCGGAAGACGGAATACAACGGTCAGTCGTCCGCAGTCCGAGAAAGCAGACAAGGATCGAGGATCAGGATCACGGACTCAGCACGAAGGCAAGGACCGCTGCCGGCGGACTGCTGAAAGCTGAGTGCGCAGTGCTAATGGCTCGTCACTGACGACTGACAACGGAAAGGGACCGCTAAATGCAACCATCAGAAAAGAACCCCTGGCTTCATCGTTACGCGAGCTTCGTCGCGTTTTGCACATTTCTTCTCATCATTGCGGGCGCGCTCGTGACCGGCAACGACGCCGGCCTTTCGGTGCCCGACTGGCCCACTTCCTTCGGCAGCTTCCGCATGCCGCGCATGGTGGGAGGGGTGAAGTTCGAGCACGGCCATCGCCTGATTGCCGGAGCGGTTGGCATGCTGACCATTCTTCTGGCCATCGGGCTCTGGCGGAAGGATTCGCGTCGCTGGGTTCGCTGGGTGGGCTTCGCGGCGGTGATGGCGGTGGTCGCGCAGGCGGTCCTGGGCGGCGTCACCGTGCTGTTTCATCTGCCCGTGGCGATCTCCGCTGCGCACGCAACCCTGGCGCAGATTTTCTTCTGCCTCGCCGCCAGCCTGGCCTTCTTTACCCGCGCCGACTGGCGCTGGGACGAGGCGAAGCTGCAGGATACGTTTTCTCCCTCGCTCCAGCATTTGACGGTGGCCACGACCGGCGCCATCCTTGTGCAGTTGGTTCTGGGCGCCGTATATCGGCACGCGGGATTTGGAATCGCCCCGCACGTGGTGGGCGCCTGCGTGGTCACGCTGCTGGTGGCGTGGGTGGTCGCAAGAGTTCTGACCCTCTTTGCGAAGCAGCCCGCGTTGCGGCGGCCTGCGCTGCTCCTGGCGGGATTACTGGTGGTGCAGATCTTTCTCGGCGCGGGCTCCTACTTGATGAAAATGGGGGCGCGTGGGGTTCCACACCCTCTGCCGCCCGTGGTGGACATCACGACCACGCACGTGGCTGTGGGAGCACTGGTGCTGGTGACGAGTCTCTATCTCACTTACCAGACGCATCGATTCCTTGCGACTCCGAAGGAAGAAATGAAGATGGCTCCGGCGCCTCATCAGGCAACCACATGACGCCTGGCATGGAAAACTCGCAACACGCGGCTCCTGCTCGGCGACGGCCCGCCCGTTCAGCGTGGCTCGTCCACTTGGCAGATTACTGGACGCTGACCAAGCCGGAGGTCAATTTCCTGGTGCTGGTCAGCACGTTGGTCGGGTTTTACCTCGCCGCCCCGCGCGCTGTGAATGGCTGGCTGCTCTTCCACACGCTGATGGGAACGTTGCTCGTGGCCAGCGGCACGGGCACGCTCAATCAGTTTCTCGAGCGCCACACCGACGCCTTTATGCGCCGTACGGCGAACCGGCCACTGCCCGCGGGAAGGCTTGTGCCCGCGGAAGCCTTCTGGTTCGGGATTCTCCTCTCCATCGCCGGCGGTGTGGAACTCTGGATCGCTGCGAATCCGCTCACCAGCGCGCTGGCGCTCGCGACGCTCGCCACCTATCTGGTCTTCTACACGCCGCTCAAGCGGCAAACGCCGCTTTGCACGTTGGTGGGAGCGTTTCCCGGAGCCATGCCCCCGCTCATTGGCTGGGCCGCGGTCCGCAACGGCCTCGGCGCCGAAGCCTGGGCGCTCTACGCGATCCTCTTCTTCTGGCAGTTCCCGCACCTGCTGGCGATTGCCTGGATGTATCGCGAGGACTACGCCCGCGCGGGTCTGCAGATGCTGCCGCGCCGTGATCGCGACGGCCGTGCCACCATGCGGCAGATCCTGGGCTGCACGCTCGCGCTCCTGCCTGTGAGCTTGATTCCGGCTTTCACCGGACACGCAGGATGGGTTTATCTGGTGGGCGCAGGAACTCTCGGTGCGGGTTTCCTGTATTACGGTGCGCGAATGGCGGCCTCGCGCACGAACGCCCTCGCCAAGCAGTTGCTCATGGCGTCGATTGTGTATTTGCCGCTGGTCTTTGCGCTCTTGATGTTCGACCGAACGCGGCAGTAACAGTTTGTTGAAACATTTGTCGACGTTGTCGTTCTGAGCAAACGCAGCGGGCGAAGAATCCCCGCATTTCGCCGTAGAATTGCAGAGACCCTTCGGCCACAGAACGGGCTCAGGGTCACGGTCTGGCCTGACGCCACAGGTCCCACATGATGCCTTATTTTCCCGCCGTTGATGCCACGCTCAATGCCGCGAGCGCCGTGCTGCTGGCCTGCGGCTTCTTCTTCATTCGACACAAGAACGTCCGGGCGCACAAGGCCTGCATGCTCTCGGCACTTGCGACCTCGGTGCTTTTCCTCGCCTGCTACCTCACCTACCACTACTTCCGCGGCGTCACGCGTTTCCCCGGGCACGGT
Organism: Terriglobia bacterium; assembly: GCA_020073545.1. Lineage (GTDB taxonomy): Bacteria > Acidobacteriota > Terriglobia > UBA7540 > UBA7540 > Bog-366. The sequence continues at coordinate 5,634 of JAIQEZ010000085.1, forward strand.
TTCATCCGCAGCTTTTACCTCGCGCTGCTCGGCTCGCACACGGTTCTGGCCATCGTGATAGTCCCCCTGGTGCTCACCACGCTCTACCGCGCCTGGCGACAGCGCTTCGACCAGCACCGACGCATCGCCCGCTGGACGCTGCCGCTCTGGCTCTACGTCTCCGTCACCGGCGTGGCGGTGTATTGGATGCTGTATCATCTGAGAGCCAGTTAAAAGTTGCAGGTTGAAAGTTGAGGGCAGAGAGCAGTGGGCAGAATACAGTAGACAGTCTGCCGCGAGCCTCTTTTGCGAGTCCCGACGATTTCGGGACAAAACCCGCAGCGCTCGCTGCGGCCGCTTTGAAGAAGGTCCAGCGCAGCATACTGCGGTCGGACCGACTCGTCGATCCCGTTAGTCGTTTTTGAGCAACCGGATGGTGCTCTGAGTCAGAAATTCGTTGAGGAAGTCAGCCCGCCTAGCGGGCGAAAGAAGGTAGCCCACGGCGTCGGCCGGGGGTTAACGTACCCTCCCTCCCCTCACCCCCGTCCCCTCTCCCGCCCGCCCTGCGGCTCAGAGCCCAGCAGGTCTTGGGGAAACTTTGGGCAGAGCCTTCGGGCGGCGGGCCGGCGGGAGAGGCGTGCCGAAGACGGGGTGAGGGCCGTCGCTTCCGGGGGCTGCGCCCTGGTCCCGCGGACGCGGGATTGCGCTCCTGCCGGGGCTGCGGAACGGCCGCCCGCAACGCGAAGACTTTGTCAGCTAACTTCTAACTCGGGACACTAGAGCCGGTTTATACTTGTCAGCATGGAAAAAATAAGAATCGACCAGCACAGTTTTATGGGAATCGTGTGGTTTGGGGCGTGGCTCTTCACCATCGGGTTTCTACACCTGACTTTTTGGAGGGGTGTCCTCGCGATTGTGTTGTGGCCGTACTATCTTGGTGTGACGTTCAGGTCGCTGCTGCACTAACGCCCATCGGCTATTTTGCGGAAATGAAGGACACGACCCTGGTCATTTCCGCAATGGCCTGTCTTTAAGCCCGGCAGACATTCAGCGCGGCTTGGGGCGGCGCGACCATAGCCTCGCGCCGCTGGAAGGGCCGCAAGGTTAGAATGCAAACCCTGCGTTACATCTTCTCCGGGCGGCATCCGTGCGCGGGCTTGCGCCCCTGAAGCTTCAGGGCCTGAAGGCCCCGCTTGAAGTTTTGGCTATCGTCGGACCTGAAGGTCCGACCCCTTGTCTCGAATTCGCTCTGCGGAATCAGGGCACCACGAAACTCCTTTCCAACTTGAACCCGCTCATGCCCTGTGCTAGCCTTCTCCTGTAATTATTTCAGCCAGGAGGTGACACGCCCGTGAGCACCCCTACCGAGGCCATCCGGGAGCAGTTGATGGCCAGCAACGAGCAGTACCGACATCTCCGCGATGAACACACCCGTTACGCTTCTCAGCTTGCTCAACTTGCCGCCAAAACCTATCTCTCCGAGGAGGAGCAGGTGGAAGAAGTGCGTCTGAAGAAGCTGAAGCTGCGGGTGAAGGACCAGATGGAGCTGCTGGTCCGGCAGGCTCAGGCCGTCCACTAGGCAGATTGGCGTCGGCGTGGGCAGGGGAGTTGGTGTCAAACAGCCTGGCGACACAATCGGCCGCCAGCTACGTGTGGGAAGCGGCGGGTTCCCGGGCGGTATCGGGCCGACGCGCGACGCTCCATGGTAAAGGAAGGTTACTGGTACGGGTTGCCGCTGGTGCTAATCGCCGGCGGCCTGACGGGGTTCTGGCTGAGAGAGCGGAGCGTGTCGCTCTTCTTGCTCGCAGTCTTCTTTCTGATTCTTGCCTTCCTGGTTCTCAACTTTTTCCGCGACCCTGAGCGTCCCATCCCAACAGAGCCGCACGCTATTGTTTCGCCCGCAGATGGCCGGGTGGTGCAGCTCGCCGAGGAGGAATTTGAAGGCCGGCCGGTGCGCCGGTTGAGCATCTTCATGTCGCCCCTCGACGTGCATGTGAACCGCGCGCCCATTGCCGGCACCATCCGAGCGGTCAACTACAAAAAGGGCGCGTTCCGGGTAGCCTCGCAGGATCTGGCTTCCGTTGAGAACGAGCAGAACGTTTTCACTCTGCAAGGCGAGCAAGGCGAGGTGGTGGTCAAGCAAATCGCTGGCTTGTTGGCCCGCCGTATCGTATTCTGGAAACGTCTGGGTGATCCGCTCGCGCGTGGCGAGCGCGTGGGAATGATCAAGTTCGGTTCGCGCGTGGACGTGCTGGTGAACCCGGCGGTTCAGTGGCGCGTCAAAGTTGGAGACCGCGTGCGGGCAGGGAGCAGCATCGTTGGAACCTCCGAATCAACCCCCCAAGTTGGATAAACGCCAGGGGATTCGCCGCGGCGTCTACGTCCTCCCCAGCCTTTTTACGGTGGGAACACTCGTCTGCGGCTACTTCGCTATTCTCTCGACGCTGCGCGGCGCCCAGATGCTGGCCGCCGGTGTAGCGACCGGGCTTAGCCTGGTAGCGTTTGACAACGCCGCCAGGGCCCTCGGCTGGGCCATCCTCTTCGACGGCCTGGACGGCCGCATCGCCCGCCTCACCAACACCGCTTCTCCCTTTGGGCGCGAGTTCGACTCGCTCGCCGACGTCATCACCTTCGGCGTGGCGCCGGCCTTCCTAGCTTTCGTCTGGGGCGTGCGCGGCGTGGACGAGATAGCGGGCAGGGACCTCATCCAGCACATCCGGCAAGTCGCCTGGATCATCACCTTCGCTTACGTGATCTGCGGGGCGGCGCGCCTAGCCCGCTTCAACATCGATACCGTTAAGCCCGCCGGTGACCGCCGCTTCTTTGTCGGCCTGCCCATTCCCGCCGCCGCCGGCGTCGTGGCCGCCATCGTCCACTGGCAGAAGCAGCCCTTGAACTCCTGGGAATTCGCCGTGGGCTGGCTGGCGGTCATAGGGATTTTGGCTTTCCTGATGGTCAGCCGCATGCGCTACTACAGCTTCAAGGCGCTGGACCTCCGCAAGCGGCGTTCTTACCTGGCCGTGATTTTCATTGGCCTCATCATCTGGGGCATCTGGTCTTTCTCCGAGCCGGTGCTGCTGACGCTGGCGCTCACCTACGCGCTGTCGGGCATCATCCTGCGCATCACCTCCAAAATTCGTCCTCATCCGCCTGCGCCCGAAGAGGTTCACGCGGCATGAAACCTGGAAAAGAGGGATACCGGGTTGCGGTGGTAGGGGCTTCGTCTCTGCTGGGCAAGGAATTGGTCACCGTCCTGGAAGAGGAGAAGTTCCCCATCTCGCGCTTGGTCACCTTTGACACGGACGAAGACGAGCCCGAGATCCCCATCATCGACCTGCGCGAGGCCTCCAAGATTTCCGTCGAGGACCGCGACGTGAGCGAGGCGGAGCTTGACTTCGCTTTCCTAGCGGCGCGCCCGCGCGAGTTGCCGGCTTTCCTGCGCTCCTGGCAGGAGCACCGCGGCGCCGCGCACTGCCTCGTCATCGATCTGGTCGGCGAGGGATTGGGCGCGGGAGCGAGCGGGGCCGCAGGTGATCATCCAGGCGGTGTCGCATCTGCAGCGCATGAGGTGCAGGTGCCTTTTCTCGACCGGCGTTTCCCGGCCGGCGCCCCAGAATCCGCCGGCGCGGCGATTCACGTCTCCGCGCATCCCGCCGTGATCGTCATCAGCGCCCTGCTGCTGCGTCTCGCGGCGCGCTTCCCACTCCAGACTGCCGTGGCGCAGGTTTTCGGATCGGCGTCGGAATCCGGCTCGCGGGGCATCGAAGAGCTGCAAAAGCAGACGGTGAACCTGCTGAGTTTCCAAAAGATTCCCCGCCAGATTTTCGGTGCGCAGCTCGCCTTCAATCTGCTTTCCCGCCTGGGACGCGCGGCAACCGGCGAGATGGCGTCGCTGGAAGCCCGCCTGCGCCGCCAGTTGCACGCCTACCTGGGCGAGCGCGTCCCGCGCCCCGCGCTGCGCCTCTTCCAGGTTCCGGTTTTCTATTCCTTGGGCGTCTCGCTCTACGTCAAGACTGCGGAGCCGGTGGCGCCGGAAGCCGCCGCAGTGGCGCTGGCGGGTGAACGCGTGCGTGTGCGGCGGTCCGCGCAGGACGCTCCCACACAGGTCGAGGTCACGGGTTCGAGCGATATTCTGGTAGACAGCATGTCGAGCGATGCCGAGCATCCAACCGGGTTGTGGCTTTGGGCCGTCGCGGATGACCTTCGCCTCGCCGCCACCAATGCGGTCGAGCTCGCGGCCAGCCTGCGCGAGCGGGCGCGCGCCTGAGAAGCAGGGCCACAGATTGTGCAGATGACGCAGGTTCCAGAAGAACGAAAGTCGAAACAGGAGTCAGGAGTCGGTAGACGGGATACGGGATACTGGGTCACGGTGCCGAGCTCTCACCCCTGTCTACTGTCTACCGTATACTGTCTACTGTTCTTCCTTGCTGCCTGCGGTTACCACGTGGCTGGCCGCGGCGCTCTCCTGCCGCCCGACGTCAAGACCATCGCCGTGCCCGCCTTCAAGAACCAGAGCCCCACTTTCCGCATCGAGCAGCAGCTCACTTCCGCCGTCACGCGCGAGTTCCTGGAGCGCACGCGCTTCCGCGTCACCCCCAATCCCGACGGCGCCGACGCCGTTCTGAAGGGCACCGTCAAGGACGTACGCGCCGGCGTCATCACCTTCGACCTCGACACCGGCCGCGCCACCTCCATGCAGATTCAGGTCACGGCCGACGTGACGCTGGAAGACCTGCACTCCCACAAGATCTTGTTTTCGAACGCCAACTACGTCTTCCGCGAGCAGTATCAGGTCAGCCAATCCCCCTCCACGCTCTTCGAGGAAGATAAACCCGCCCTCGACCGCCTCTCGCGCGACTTGGCTCGCACCCTCGTCACCGCCATCCTCGAGAACTTCTAGCCGCGATTTCTCACCCGACTCCGTGGCTTTTGTCAGGTGGCCGGAAGGGCGGGGCTTGGCTCGTTTTTCCGGGCTATCAGTCCGGCATACCGCTGGGCTCGCTTATGCTTTCAGGGTAAGCGTCCAGTGAACCCATTCTTGGGCTTGCAGGACTGGGTCGCGAAGCTGCGGATGTCGGGGAATGCTATTTCAGGTGAACGACAGGTCCGGGACAATTGTAGAGGCGTATGAGCGTGTTGACGTCTCGGGGAGTGAGTTTCGTATTGATCCGCGTGGATGAGACACCAGAGGATCTTGACCCGCTCGGCCCTGGGGCGATAAGCGACATGTTTGTCACCTCAATGATTTCCACCTCTTGAGGGAACATCAGATCCCTCGAAGCGTCGCTGTGCCCTCGTATGCCCAAGGCATGTCCCAGCTCGTGCAGAACGGTGGCACGCATCTCGCGTTCGGACCAGCGGTGGGAATTATCGAAGATAATGGTAGACTCCTTCCGGCGGCTGACGACCGCGTCGTCTTCCTTCCGGATCTCGGTTAATACCCCCTCCATACCCAAAGTCTGCTTCGGCAACTCCGCCCAGCTTAGAACGATATTCGCCGTCTCCCGTGCACTGACCGTCTGAAGTGGGAACACACTCATCCATGTGTCCAACGCTTCATGTAGGGCTCGGCGCCACTCTTTTGGCGGGTTATCGGCAAATACCTTGACCGGAAACTCAGTCCACAGCAGTCCCACTGAAGTCCCAGCAACTTCCTGGAAGTAGTCCCCAGCCTTCGGCACATACCTTGAGGGATGCAACAGGTCGGGAAGCGCCGGCATCTTCTCGAGGGCTTGCACCCTTTGCTGAGCTTGTGCCACTGCCTCCTTCAAACGCGAATCGGAAGCCGCCGACTTTGCAAACTGTCGCCAATCGACGATAGCCGCCTGCCGGTCAACCATCTCGTTGGCCAGTGCCCGGTAATAATAGACCCTCCCCCCCTTCGGATTCTGTTGAAGGGCGCGTGTGTACGCGGCTACCGCCTCCGGGAAGCGGCCCTGGTCCAATAGTCTGTTACCCTGTCGAAGAAAGGATTCAGCCGGATCACGGCCGGCAGCCGTGACGGCAAGGCCCAGCACCGTGGTGTAGATTAGTTCCAATGACGTGTGACGAAGATTTCGTCTCACGATGCCGGCAAGCCTCCCGTTCGCCAAGAATAGTCCTCGGAATGACCTCGCGTCGAGCACTTTGTCGGACATGGTCGCGAAGTCGAGGATTTCGGGCAGAGTCAGGAGAGAGTGGTCGCCCGGCGTGCCACCTCCCACTGGTCGGGAAGCAATTCGGCAAGTCGGCTATGGGGATGGCTGGTGAGGCGTTCGAAGATATCGCGCAGGTAGGTGAAGGGGTCGATACCGAGCCTCTTGCACGTGCCGATGAGGCTGGTTAGCACGGCCGCGGTCCATCCTCCGTTGTCGCTGCCCAGAAACGTCCGATTTCTTCGACCTACAGCGACCCCGCGCAGACTGCGCTCGGCGCCGTTATTGTCGATCTCCAGATCGCCATCCTCGAAAACTTCTAGCGGCGATTTCTCACCCGACTCCGTGGCTTTTGTCAGGTGGCCGGAAGGGCGGGGCTTGGCTCATTTTTCCGGGCTATCAGTCCGGCATAGCGCTGGGCTCACTTATGCTTTCAGGGAGGGATGATTTTCAGCTATCCACGGCTCGACCATGTCTAGGAATTCCTTTGCCTTTTTGACGATCTCCTGGGCTTCCGTTTCGGTAGCAACACAAGCATCGTCGTAGTCGATGACATTTCGCTTGCGCCGACATCTGTCAAAGTAATCGCTGTAGGGGGCCGCAGCCTTGCCGATAGCGAGCTTAACGCCCTCAAAGGAAATCTTGTGATGCCCGGCGCTAGTCGTCACTCGATAACCCGCGCAGGCGATTGCCATCCTCGCAGCCTGTAGAGCCGCATTGTAGGCAGTTGCGAAACGTCAATCCGCTGATAGGCCCTTTAAGGAGGCGTCCGCCAAGTCGCGGACCGTAACAGCCCGAATGCTGTCCAGTTCCTTTTTCGAAGTCTTGTGCTGCTTGACTTCATTATTGGCGAGTAATTGCTTCCAGGTCACGCTGTTCACCCTTCACGAATTGAAGACCTCCCTTGAGCACGGTTGCCAAGAAATGATGCCCTTGGGCCACCTTCCTGCGGAATTCATCAACTGAGTAGTTTGTCACATTTATTTCCCGGCCCAGACGCTTTTCTGCCTTTCGGAGGGAGGGTGAGAGTTCTGCCAATCCCACGTCTCCGATGACCATGAGGTCAACGTCGCTTGTGACGCGTTCCTCACCACGCGCAACCGAGCCATACACAAAAGCACAGGCGACCTTGTTCTCAAAAGGCCGAAGAGCAGTTCTTAAGGTCGGAATCAGTCCGACCGTCTTCTCAAATATGCCCTGCAGATCCCGGAAAATCGGCGACCTTGTCTCCGCCTTGAAGTAAGTTCTCCGGCCATCCCGGCGCTGCTCCAATATGCCAGTCTGAACTAGTGCCGCGAGCTCACGTTGCAGGCTGGAGGGCCTCGTCTGAAGGAAGGCAGCCAGCTCCGAAAGGTACCACCACTTCTCCGGGCGAGTCAGAGTAGCAGTAAGGACTCCCCGCCGCACCACCGGGAATAGCGTATCCAACAAAGACATCTTACGCATAGCACGTAAATTATTACGCAGATTGCGTAATATTGCAAGCGCATAGGGCGAACCCAGGCAGTTGGGTCCGCGGCTTTCATTGTTTACTGGGCACTGGCCACTCGGCAGTGCCTTTGATTCCGCGGCTTTCGGGGATTGTCATCCTGAGTCCGCCGCGGCGGACGAAGGATCTGCAGTTGCTTTGGTGGGGAATGCGAATTGCGGATTCTTCGGTCGGTCGCAGTCTGGGGTCCGCGACTCTTGATGGCGGGCGACCTCCCTCAGAATGATTGCCTTGGGGAAGAGCAAGGGGGAAAAAGCAGTCACGAGGCGCGGGCGGGACGTAACCCCTCTTCCGGAAGAACGGGTGATAGGTTTCAGGTGACAGGTGGCAGGGGTTAGGGGCTAGGGATTGGGGTTAGGGAAGAGGGAGGAGTGTGGGCGCCCACACTCTTCCCTGTTCCCTGTAACCTATTCCCTGTAACCCGTTCCTTACCCCCCGATGGGCACAGGTCGTCCTTCGCGCGCGGCCCGGTAGATGGCCTGCATTACGGCCACGTCCCGCAGGCCCACGGTGCCGTTCGGTTCGGGCTCGCGGTTGCGGCGCACGCAATCCGCGAAGCCATCGAGCTCCAGCGCCAGCTCGTTCATGACCTTATATCTTTTCTCAAACCATCGCCCGCCGATGCGTCCATACAGGCGCCGCTCCTCGTCGTACTCGAAGGCGGGGTCGAGCGTGGCGCAGCCTTTCTCACCGATAACGTGCAGGAACGATGCCGGCGCTGCGCCCCAACTGGCGGTGGCCTGCATCACCAAGCCGTCGGGAAAGTTGAGCCGGAACGCGACGTGCTCATCCACCTCGCTGAAGACCTCGGGGTCGGCGGTCCACTGGTAGGCCGCCGCCTCCAGCGGCTGCTTACCGGCCACCCACAGCGCGGTGTTGATGCAGTAGACGCCCACATCGGGCAGCGCCCCGCCGCCCGCCAGCCGCCGGTCGAAGTGCCAGCGGCCGACCTTCGGCCCGGGGCGCAGATAGATCGAGAACGCCGAGTGGATAATCTTCAGCCGGCCGAGCTTGCCCCTTTCGACCAGCATTTTCAGGTCGAGCGAGGCAGGCTCGAAATACTTGCGATAGGCGATCATCAGACGCACGTGGTTCGCGCGGCAGGCGTCGATCATCTGCTGGCACTCTTCGATGCTATTGGCCATGGGTTTTTCGCAGAGCACGTGCTTGCCGGCGGCCGCCGCCTTCACGGTGAACTCCGCGTGCGTGCTGTTGTTGCTGGCAATGTAAACCGCGTCCACGTGGGGATGGTTCAGGCAGAGCGCATAGTCGCCGTAGTCGTAGTAGTCGCTCGCGCCGAACTTCCCCGCCAAACGCCGCGCCTTACGTTCGTCACCGCTCACCAGCGCCACCAGCTTGGCTTTGCGGCTGTTCCGAAAACCCGGCAACACCACGTGTTCCCCAAAGTGCCCTAGCCCAACTACTGCGTACCCAACCCGACCTGAAGTTGCCATGTGTGTTCTCCCTTCCGCCAGACTCAAGCTCGAACTCTCTCTTGATTATCAGTCCCCTGTCAAGCCTGGGCTTCGCGCGGCGCTGGTAGTGTCCTAATCTGAGGGACTTCGCTCGATGGGGTTGGCCAGGGGGGCGGAGCTTTAGCTCCGACATGATCGGCCGGCGCCCAGGGGGGTTTTAGCCCCTAAGCTTCAAGGCCTAAAGGCTCGGTTGGAAGTCTTGCTATCGTCGGACCTGAAGGTCCGACCCCCTGTCTCGAATTCGCTCCGCCAAATTAGGACACTACCCTTCGCGCGGCGCTTGAGAAGTTGCGAAGGCTGTAATAATATGCACGCCGGAGAATCCGGAGAATAGGGGGTGGAATCCGACTCCGGATGGAGCCGGACGTATGCTGAGTTGTCCCAAGTGCAATACGAGCCTTGCCGAGGGGATGCGCTTCTGCCTGCAATGCGGAGCTCCGCTCGTAGCCGCCGCTCCCGCGGGGACGAGTGAGGCGGGCACCAAGCCTCCATTTGACTCGCCACCCGTGCGCCCGGCGGCGCCGCCCGCACCAGTTCCGCTGGCTAAGGATCTGCCTCCCACGCGCGCTGCGCCCGCGCCGGAACCCACCATCTCCTTGAAAATCGCTCCTTCTGTAGTGATTGCTCCCCGCGTGGATGCCCCACTCGATCGCCCTCGTCCCAACCTGGGTCCGAAAATAGAGGAAATCGACGAGGAAGCTTTGAGGAGCGCGTTTGAGAGGCCCCCCGTCCAGCCGGGAACGGTGGTCTGTCGTTTCTGCAAAGGTCCATTGCATCTGGAAGGCGAATACTGCGAGCAGTGTGGCGCGCCGGTCGAGGACGCTGCGCCGCCGGGAGTCTTGACGCCCAAACCCCAGCCCGCCGCTCCTGTGGCTTCACCGCCTGCGACTGCTCCGGCCCCCGCAAGCGAGCTGGCTCAGCCTGCGCCCTCTGCGGGTTCGCCGGTTGCGAGCGCCCCCGCACGTCCTCTAACTGTTCCCCCACCCGCGCCGGGCCTGCCCGCCGCGCAAGCGAAGCCGATGCCGCATACGCCCTTGCGGACCCGCGCACCAGTGGCTTCCCGTCCGCCCGCTCCCAAGCTGGCAGCCACAGAGCCCCCGCCGGGCCTCGTGGGCCGCCTCAAAGGCCTGCTCAAAACCAAAAAGGTCAATTTCCCGGTCCGACACCCCTGAAAGAAAAGATCTTCAACGACTATCCGCTTCCTGCACACACCGAACGCCGTAGCTGCTGGACTTGGTGGCGGGGGAATCCTTGTCGCGGTCCGAAGCCCGAGTGGTCCTGGGATTGCTGATGAAGCCCCCGCCACGCTGGACGCGCTCCGAACCGCTCGCTGGCCCCTGAGGGTCCTGGGAGGGGCTATGCTGATAGTAGTTCGCGTCGTACCAGTCATTCACCCACTCCCACACGTTCCCCAGCATGTCAAACAACCCAAACTGGTTCGGGCGCTTCTGCGCCACGTCGTGCATGCTGTTTCCGTTGTCCTTGAACCGGTCCATAAAGTCAGTTTGACGCCAGAACGCCGCGCTGTCCACGTGTTGTCGGCCGCTATTGTCCCCAAACCACGCGATTGGGTCCAGATCGCCATAACGCGCTGCGCTGCTTCCAGCGCGCGCGGCATACTCCCATTCGGCTTCGCTCGGCAGCCGCCCTCCCGCCCAACTGCAGTAAGCTGCCGCTTCGTCCCACGTAATGCCGCCCATCGGCATGGCCTCGTTGCTCCACGCAGGATTGAGCACCAGCCCATTAAGACCCGGCTGCAAGGGCAGCGCCCGGCCGGTCTCCCGGGCAAAGCGTTTGTACACGCCCACCGGCAGTTCAGTCTGCCCAATCCAGAAAACCTTGGTGAGGTTCACTTGGTGGGATGGTCTCTCGTCGGGGTTGCACTCGTTGTCACCCGGCGAACAACCCATCATGAAGCTCCCGGGCGGTATCCAGACGTACTTCAACCCGTCCTTGGGGTTGACCCTCACTTCTCCAGGCGGCGGGCCGGCATCCGCCAGCCGGGCCGCGACTTGCGTGGCTTGCCGCGCGGCGAGCGTGACGCTCTGCTCAAAGTCCTTCTTACCTTCGAGAGAGACTTTCAATAGGTGGCCGCCGAGCTTTGCTTTCAAGGCCAACTCGCCTTGGGAGTTGGCCCGGCCCCGAAGTTCCCCATCCAAATACACCTCGGCGTTGGGAGAAGTCGCGACGACCAGTTCTCCGGTCGCTGCCGCGCTTGCTTCGCGCACCGCGGCGATCAGCGTGTCGTCGGCGCCCACCAAGCGTAGGGTCTCGAGATACGGGTCGTCCGCCAGGAAATCGATACCGTGTTCCTTCACCAGCTCCGCCGCCCGCTGGCTGGGCACGCCGCCCGCCACCAGCTTCCCCACCTGCTCCCGGGTCAGGGGCCTCGGCCTTGCGGCATGCAGCGCCTGAATGACTTCCTCCTGCGCTCCGGCATTCCGCAGGGCCTGGAGATAGTCGTCGGCCGGCTCGAAGCCGATGCCGCGCTCCTGAATTTTCTTCGCCAGGTCTCGACCGTTCATCCCGAACTTCACCAAGTCCATGACTTGGTCCTTCGTGAGGGGTGCGTTGGCTTGTTGCGGGATAGAAGGCTTCGCGAGGGCGACGAGAAACACGATCAAAATGAGGACCCGAAGTTTCATGAAGCACCTCAGCACGAGCGGCGCGAAGCTCCGCTCGGGTGGCGCCGTGCGACGTTCGTTTGAACCCTATACACCCTCCCGAGGAAGAAGACAAGGGAAGACGAAAGGGGTGTAAAATGGCACGCGCTGCTGCGGTATTGAGGGACTCATCGCGAATCGCGACTCTGGGGGGATGAACATGCCTCGATTCATGAAGTTGCTTGTGCTCAGCCTGCTCTGTTCCGTTTCTGTTTGTTTTGGAGAAGAGACTGAAGGCCGTCTGATGCGTTTCCCGGACGTGTACAAGGACAAGATTGTTTTCAGTTATGCCGGAGACCTGTGGCTGGTCGCCACTGCCGGCGGGGCGGCGCGGCGGATCACCTCTCACCCCGGCCTGGAGTTGTTCCCAAAGTTCTCGCCCGACGGCAAGTGGATCGCATTCACGGGCCAGTACGACGGCAACTTCAACGTCTACGTGATTCCCTCGGAAGGCGGCGAGCCCAAGCAGTTGACCTTCTTGCCTGACGTGGAACCCATGCCCGAACGCATGGGTCCGAACAACATGGTCATCACCTGGTTCCCGGACAGCCGCCGCATCCTGTTCCTTTCCCGGCGCGATACCTTCAACACCTGGTTCGGTAGGCTCTTCAGCGTGAGCATCGACGGAGGTCTTCCGGAGCGGCTGCCGATTGACAAAGGCGGCCTCACGTCATTTTCCCCGGACGGCGCCAAGATCGCCTATAACCGCATCTTCCGCAACTTCCGCACCTGGAAGCGCTACACGGGCGGCATGGCGCAGGACATCGCCGTCTACGACTTCAAGAACAACTCGTATGAGCGGATCACGGATTACCCGGGCACCGACACCTACCCGATGTGGCATGGGGAGACGATCTATTTCGGGTCTGACCGCGGTCCGGAGCACCGTATGAACCTTTACAGTTACAGCCTGCGGACCAAAGAGACTCGCCAACTCACCAACTTCAAAGAGTACGACGTGAACTGGCCGAGCCTGGGGCCCGACTCGATCGCTTTCGAGAACGGCGGATTCCTCTATCTCTTCGACCTGAAAACCGAGAAGGCGCGCAAAGTCACGGTGACTTTGCCGGGCGACCGTCCGCTCGCGCGGGCGCATTGGGCGGAGGTCGGCAAGCAGATTACGGACTTCGACATCTCGCCCGAAGGCAAGCGCGCGGTGTTCACGGCGCGCGGAGACATCTTCACGGTCCCCGCCAAGGAAGGCAGCATCCGCAACCTGACCCGCACCCCCGGCATTCGCGAGAAATACGCGGCGTGGTCGCCGGATGGAAAATGGATCGCTTACTTCTCCGACCGGACGGGCGAAGACGAGCTGTACATCATTCCGCAGGACGGCATGGGAAAGGAAATCCGCATCACCAGCGACGGCAAGATGTTCCGGCTGCCGGCGGTTTGGTCGCCCGACGGCAAAAAGCTGCTTTACGCCGACAAGGAAACGCGACTTTTCTGGGTAGATATCGAACAGAAGAATCCCGTGCAAATCGACAAGGGTAAGTATGCGGATCTGACCGATTACTCCTGGGCGCCGGACAGCAATTGGGTCGCCTATGCCAAGACCGCCGAGAATCAGAATCGCGTGATTTATCTTTACTCCCTGGCGAGCAAGAAAAGCACGCCGGTCACTACCAATTTCACGGACAGTTGGAAGCCGGTTTTCGATCCCGCGGGCAAGTATCTCTACTTCCTCTCGAACCGGGACTACAACGAGGTGCTGGGGGTTTACGATTTTGAATTCGCGAACCCCAAAGCCACGCGCGTCTATCTGCTGACGCTGCGCGCCGACCTGCCTTCGCCTTTCGCTCCGCAGAGTGACGAAGCGGGAGCGAAGAAACCGGAGAGCGCGTCCCCAGAAAAGAAAGAGGAGAAGAAGACTGCAGAGACGCCGGAGGGCAGGGTGGTCCCCAAAGACTTTCGCGTCGACCTGGCGGGTATTGCGGACCGCGCCGTGGCGCTGCCGACGCCTCCGGAGAACATGCAGGCGCTGGATGCCGCGGAGGGCTTTGTGTATTACCTCACGACGCCGGTTGCCGGTCTTTCGGGGCCGCTACCGGGCGAGTCGCCGGCTTTGCATGCCTACGACCTGAAAGAACGGAAAGACGCCGTCCTGATCACACCCGCCACGAACTTCGTGCTCTCCTTTGACGGAAAGAAAATCCTCTACGCCGCGCCCCGGGGGCCCGCGGGTGGTGACGAGGAAGAGGGCGCTCCAGGACCGCGGACCTACGGCATCATCGACGCCAAGCCTCCGGGCAAGGAACCCTTAAAGGCCGGGGAAGGCGCGTTGAACCTCGCCTCGATGCGGGCTGAGGTGGACCCCCGTGCGGAGTGGGAACAGATTTTCAAGGAAGTGTGGCGGCAGGAGCGCGACTACTTCTTTGAGCCGGCGATGAACGGCGTAGACTGGGAAAAGGAACGAGAACGATATGCGCCGCTATTACCGCATGTGGCAGACCGATATGACCTGACCTATCTGCTGGGAGAAATGATCGGGGAACTTTCCAACTCCCACACTTACGTGGGGGGCGGCGACTCACCGGACTTGCACCCCGTCGACGTGGGCTTGCTGGGCGCGGATTTTGAGACCGATGCTGAGCATGGTTTCTATCGCGTTAAGAAGATCTACACCGGCGAGAATTGGAATGCGGCGCTGCGCTCCCCGCTGACCGAGCCCGGAGTGGATGTGAAGCCCGGCGATTACCTGCTCGCTGTCAATGGCCAGCCGCTGCGCGTTCCCCAGAACCCTTACGAGCTATTCGTGCATACGGTGGGTGAGAACCTCACCCTTACGGTGAACTCCAAACCTGCTGAGGAAGGCGCGCGCAACGTCGTCGTGAAACCGGTAGGCAGCGAGTATCCCCTTCGCGAGCTCGACATGATTAATTCCAACCGCCGGAAAGTGGAAGAAGCCAGCGGCGGCCGCGTGGGATACATCTACATCCCCAACATGGGCGGGGAAGGGCTGAACGAGTTTGTGAAGCAGTTCTTCCCGCAGGTGAGAAAGGAAGGCCTGATCATCGACGTTCGATACAACGGCGGCGGCTTCGTCGATCAGCTCATCTTTGAGCGGCTGCGCAGGATACTGGCGGGAATGGATTCCGCGCGCAACTTCGAAAGTGGCACGATTCCCGACGTGGTCTTCCACGGTTACCTGGTTTGCGTGACCAATGAATACGCCGCCTCGGACGGAGATTTCTTCAGCTACTACTTCAAGAAGTACAAGCTGGGACCGCTGGTCGGAATGCGCACCTGGGGAGGCGTGCGCGGCATTCGCGGGTATATCCCCTTGATGGAGGGCGGCTACATCACGCGGCCGGAGTTTTCTCTTTACGGTTTGAGCAGCGAGTGGCTGATCGAGAATCGCGGGGTCGCCCCCGACATCGAGGTCGATAACCGGCCCGACCTGGTCATGCAAGGCCATGATCCCCAGCTCGAGAAAGCCATTGAGCTGGTGATGAAGGAAATCCAGGAACACCCGAAGAAGCTGCCCCCGCGGCCGCCGGATTTGCCGGCATTCCCCGCGGGCCCGGGCGCTTAGTGCTCCTGTCCCGCATGATTGTTGACAATGAGGAGCTTGAGGGGACACCCCACCCGTCCCGACACGTCGGAACGGGTGGGGTGTTACTTCGCTCGTTACTTGTCACCGCTCTCGGCCACATGGATTCCCGCTGGAGCCTGC
The DNA here is from genome assembly GCA_020073545.1 of Terriglobia bacterium. Taxonomy (GTDB): domain Bacteria; phylum Acidobacteriota; class Terriglobia; order UBA7540; family UBA7540; genus Bog-366. Next base: position 21,050 of record JAIQEZ010000085.1, read on the forward strand.
CCCGATTGCGTCGGGGCGGGAATGACACCACCAGAACGACAGCCCGCGTTGAAGCCGCCCGAAAAGCTATGCTAGGATGAGGGTTTGCTTCGAGCGCAACCCCGCGCTTCTATGTTCAGTCCCAAGGTTTGAAGGAGTCCCCGGTGAAAATCTACGAAGGCGAAAACATCCGTAATGTTGCACTCATAGGTCACGGTGATACGGGAAAGACTCAGCTCGTCTCCGCACTGCTCTTCACGGCGAGCATGGTGAATCGCCTGGGCAAGGTGGACGAAGGCACCTCCGTCACGGACTATGACGAGGAGGAAATCCAGCGCAAGTTTTCCATCAGCGCCTCGCTCGCTTACGCGGAGTGGGGCAAAACGAAAATCAATTTCGTCGACACGCCCGGCTACAACATCTTCATGCACGAGACCGAGGCGGCCCTTACCGCTGCGGATTCCGCCCTGTTGCTGGTGCACGCCGTGGCCGGCATCGAAGTGCAGACGGAGAAAGTCTGGGGCTTCTGCGAAAAGTACGCTCTGCCGCGGGTACTGGTGGTCAACCAGTTGGACCGCGATCGCTCCAGCTTCGAGCGGACACTCGAAGCCCTGCGCGGCGCTTACGGGCGCACGGTGATCCCGGTGCAACTGCCCGTCGGCGAGGAGAAGAGTTTCCGCGGCCTCGTGGACCTGGTGCGCATGAAAGCCTATCTCTACGACCCCGACGGCTCCGGGAAGGCCAAGGAAGCGGAGATTCCCGCCGACCTCCGGGAAACTGCCACCCAGGCCCACGAAGCGCTTGTCGAGATGGTCGCCGAAGGCAACGATAAGCTGATGGAGGAGTTCTTTGACAAGGGCACGATCCCCGTAGAAGACCTCGTACCGGGACTGAAGCAGGCCATCATGGAAAAGCGGCTCTACCCGGTGGTGGTCTCGGCCGGGCTGCTGAATATCGCGAGCGAGACCTTGCTGAATTTCCTGGTGGATTACCTGCCCTCGCCCCTGGAGCGCCGCGAAGTCGAGGGCCTGGACCACGAAGGCGGCCAGCCCGCCAAGCGCCCCATCGCCGACAACCAACCCGTCTCCGCCTATGTGTTCAAGACCGTCGCCGATCCCTTCGCCGGCCGTGTCAGCTACTTCAAAGTGATGTCGGGCATCGTCAAGAACGAAGCCAACCTGACCAACTTCAACCGCGGCTCCGGGGAGCGCCTTTCCCACATCGGCGTGGTGCAGGGAAAGACCCAAGCCGCCGTGGCCGAACTCCACGCGGGGGATATCGGCGCGGTGGCCAAGCTGAAAGATACGCTGACCGGCGATACTCTGGGCGACAAGTCCGCGCCGATCGTTTACCCCAAGGTGAAGCTCGCCGAGCCCGCCATCTCTTTCGCCATCGAGCCCAAGTCGCGCGGCGACGAGGACAAGCTTTCCACCGCCATCCACCGCATGCTGGAAGAGGACCTGCTGCTGCGTTTTTCGCGCGATCCGCAGACCAAGGAATTCCTGCTCTCCGGGGCGGGTCAGCAGCACGTGGAAGTGGCGGTCTCGAAGCTCAAGCGGCGCTTCAACATCGAGGTCAGCCTGAAAGCGCCCAAGATTCCTTATCGCGAGACGATTCGCGGCAAGGCCGACGCCCAGGGCAAGCACAAGAAACAGACCGGCGGACACGGCCAGTACGGCGACTGCTGGATCAAGCTGGAGCCGCTCGCGCGCGGCGCCGGTTTCGAGTTCGTGAACGACATCTTTGGCGGCTCCATCCCGCGCAACTTCATCCCTGCGGTCGAGAAGGGCATTGTCGAGGCGGCTTCCAAAGGCTACCTTGCCGGCTACCCAGTGGTGGATTTCAGGGTCACCCTCTACGACGGCTCCTACCACGACGTCGATTCCTCGGAAATTGCCTTCAAGCTGGCGGGTTCCAAGGGCTTCAAGAAATGCATGGAGCAGGCCAAGCCCTGCCTGCTCGAGCCCATCATGAATGTGGAGATTACCGTTCCGGAAAACTATTCCGGAGATATTATGGGAAATCTGAATGGCCGCCGGGGCCGCATCCAGGGCATGGAACCGAAGAGCGGCTCGACCACCGTGAGGGCTCAGGTCCCGCTGGCGGAAATGCTCACCTACGCTTCCGACCTTACCTCGATGACGCAGGGCCGCGGCACATACGCCATGGAAATGTCGCACTACGACATCGTCCCGCCGCAGATCGCCGACAAGATTGTCGCCGCCCACAAGCCCTCCGCCGTGGAAGAAGAGGAAGAGTAGCGAAAAATCGTCTCAGGCTGGGTTTCGGACCAAACCCGCAAATGCATTCTTCTGCAAATAGAAGAACCGGGCGGCGCGTTGGATGTCTGTCAGTGTTTCAGGATTCTGCAGGCGGAACGTCTTGAACCACGTTCGGCTCACGGGGGAGAAGCGAAGGCTTGTCCAAATTGTCAATGCGGGGACGCAGAGCGAAATCTTGCTTTGACCTTGGTCAAAACGGAGATGAATTCATGTGCAACTTCGTCCGCTGACCTGCGAGTATTATCGACGATAAAGAGCGGACATCCGCAGCCAATTGCATAGACCAACGCAACGGCCTCCTGTAAAAATTGATGGTGCCGCGCCTCCTCTGGGGAGACAGATGGCCTCCCCCCAGGATTGGCCTGGACTCTATTGACCAGCACTTCGGGATCGCAGTGGAGGCAAACTACCGCATCGAGTCTTAGCTTCCTCAACTGGTCCCCAGAATACGGAGTAATCCTGTACCCGAACCGCTCTCTTGTGACCGCGTGAGAGTCGATAACGACATTAGTCCGCCTGCGAAGACGCCCGAGCTCGGAAATGAGGTCAGCATCCAGTTTCTCGACATCCTTGTGAGAAACCACGTCGGATGACAGCTTTCTGAGCTGGCTGTAGGAAATTCTGGACCCCGTTCGCTGTTCCAAGCGTTCAAGCAGGAGTTGCCCGTAATCGACAGTCTGGAGGGGCTTAACAATTTGTTGGATTAAACCAGCAAGGGTGCTTTTCCCAGTACCGGGTGCACCGGTGAGCAAAATAACCTTTCCAGCGAATGATTTCAGATGCGCCCCCAAAGTCCGTAATTTGATGCCCGAGGGCTTTCATGCTTCGGGAAACGACAACCGCAAGGGTCTTGGGCTGTGGTTGACCTTTCGACGCTGCCACGCCTCGCGGGCAACTGCCGCCCAGTCGAGATGGAGGGCCGTCTCAGACAATAATAGAGGGTCCCGGAGTGTGAGGAAGTAGGGATGAACCAGCCTTGCGCGAATGGCGATCTCGTACATCGGCGTATCGAGCCGGTCAGTTGCCTGCCGCTCCACAACGGCGGTAGTCTGAGATGCCGCTATGGGGCGGCCAGTCAGGAGATTGCGAAGCTCCGTCAAGGCGATTTTCTTTTCTGGCGGTGACGTAACCAGAGGATTATCGCTGAAGCAAACGAGCGCGTAATGTGTCCCTTTTGGCGCTAGGGGGTCGTGCCCGCTTGTCACGAGAGAACAGTTAGGCAGTGGGTAGAAATCCCCGTTTAGCGTTTCGGCCGAGGTCCAAGCGACGACCGCCGGAGGCGCGACATCTTCCGCGCGCGGAGCTGATTTCATGGGACTGAAGAGTACCTCGGGATCTCGCGTGCGCCGGAGGAGTTCCCTCATGGAGGGCCCAAGTGCGTTCCCAATGCCCCAGAAGAACATGCCGCCGTTGGCGACACGCTCTTGCTCCTTGCGGTCAAGGATTTCCTCGATTGGTTGGCCGGCCTCGGTCCCGAAGCGGCTCCAGCAAAAGCATTCTGGGAGGGACATTGTTTCCTATT
>JAIQEZ010000086.1 GCA_020073545.1 Terriglobia bacterium
ATTCTGGATTTGACTATCCCCGCGCATCATGAGGAAGGCGGCACGATGGTCATCCCGGGGCATGGCCGCATCTGCGACGAAGCGGATGACGACGGACAACTGACAACGGACCACTGACAACTGGCAGCATCCATCTTCCGCGATGTATTCCCAAAAGCTGCTCGACCACTTCCATCATCCGCGTAACGTCGGCGAGATTGCTGGGGCAACGGCCGTCGCGGAAACCTCGAATCCTGTCTGCGGCGACCTGATGAAGCTCTGGGCCGTAGTGCGTGGCAGCCGGATCATGAACGTGAAATTCAAGGTCGCAGGCTGCGTGCCCGCCGTCGCCTGCGGGTCGTGGTTGACGGAAACGATCCTGGGCAAATCGCTCGACGAAGTCGCGGTCCTCACTCCGGACCAGATCGAAGCGGGGCTCGGCGGTCTGCCTCCTGCCTCCAAGCACGCTGCCATTCTCGCCTCAGACTCCCTCAAGCGTTTGCTCGATAAGTTGCGCTAGCGAGAGATCGCCAACTTCTTCCGCGGGACTCTCCTCTACTCCGCCGGTTGCACAATCGCCTGGCCGGTCTTCTGCTCAGGCGGAGGTGATTTGATTGTTGCCAATTCCTGCGCGCAATAGGGGCAGTAATTGTCGCCCGCGCGAACTTCCCGCATGCACTGCGGGCAGCAAGGTCGGAGGTCGCGCTTGCAGCCGGGGCAGAAATTGAACCGTGCGCTCACGATGGCGCCGCACCCGGGACAATTATAGGGAAGAGGCTCGCGCCTCAAGAAATAAACGATCAGCCCGATGCCGTAAGGCACGAAAATCGCGAGTAATGTCCACAGAGTGGAATTCATTTCGCGTCGTTTGGCATCGCGATTGACATAGCCGAAAAGCAGCAGAAGAAGGTCGATGAAAAGCGTGCCCCCTGCCGCGACGCCCACGTAGGCGGCTAACGGATCCTTCTTGGATCCGTAGAAGTAAGCGACCTGAGCCGCGACTTGGCCGACGATGAACAGGGTGATCGTCAGGCGCTTGAGCGAGCGAGGAATAATCCGGAACTCGTCGGCAAATCGGGTCTTCTCGTGCCCCATGCGCCAACGAATCAGTCGTACCCCTTCTTTCACGCGTTGTTTTTCTTCAGTCATAGATTCATTCTCACTTTCTCCAGGCTCCTGCCCAGTCCTGCCGGTCGTTGTACTTCGGTGTTCTCCTGCCGGGCCGTTCAATGCTCAGCGATGCAAAGTCGTGTAACCATCCTGGTTTGCGGCGTGCCGGCGCTGCCGGGCGAGGAGTGCCGCCACAGCGCCCGCCGGCAACAACCACCAAAGCGCGAAGGCCGTCTTCCAAACCAAGTTCGGCAACGCGGCGCGGAGGCCGACCCACTGGAAGGCTCGCCAGACCAACGGCGCACTCGCCACACCCAAAACCCACGAGAGCGCACAGGAAATCCAAAGCGCACGCATCCGCACCTGATTCTCGCGCAACTCGCGAGACCGCAAGCGGACGCGGGCCTGCGTGCGGCTGACCAGCGCGGGGTCAACGGTTACGGTGTTTGACCGCAACGCCTGGAGGACTCGTTCGTTGGCGCGCGCCCTGCCCCGGCATGCCGTGCATTCCGCCAGGTGCGCGTCCAGCCACTCGCCTTCCGGGGCAGAAATTCCTTCCACGTGCCAGGCGTCGATGAGGCGGCAGGCGCGCTCGTGGACTTCGGGATTCATACCTCATTCTCCTTCAGCAGGTTTCGCAGCGCTTCCAGACCGCGATAGAGCCGCGATTTCACAGTCGGAAGCGGCGCACCGACCACGTCCGCGATCTCGTCCAGGTTCAGGTCTTCCTGAAAGCGCAGCACCAGGACTTCGCGAGCATCTGGTGGCAGACGCCGCAGCAGCGCCCCCACTTGCTCTGCCCGCTCGCCGGCGGCGACGCGGTCATAAGGCGTCACGGGTTCGCGGTCCTCCCATTCTTGCGGCGTGCGCGCGTCCTCGGGGCGCGACAGCGCGTCCAGGCTCTCCGGCTGCCGGCGGCGCAGCTGGTCGATGGCTAAGTTCCGCGCGATGGCGAAGAGCCAGGTCGCAAACTTCCACCGGGGGCTGTATTGGTGGCCTCTTTCGAGTACCCGCATCCAGGTTTCTTGGAAAAGGTCCTCGGCCGCCTCGCGGCTGCCGGCGAGGGCCCAGAGGTAACGAAGCAGGCGGTAATGGTAACGGGCGATCAGCTCGTCGAGCAGGTCGGGATCGCGCCGACGAAGCCCTCGAACCAAGCCTTGGGATTCCTGCTCCATCGAATTCACGAAAAGGTAGACGCTGGTTCCCATTCTAGCCTCAATACGTGTCAGCTCCCGAAAAAGACGCAGGACCGCAGGCTCCGCGGTCGAGACTTGGCCGAGATCATTGGATGGAGGGGGGATGTGTGTCCGAGCGCGGATCATCGTCGGCCTGTGGTTGTCTCCTCGTCACTTGTCACTGGTCACCGCCTTCGACGCGTCGGGAGATCGGGTGATCCGGTGATCGAAGGACTGCTCTCGGCCCGTGCACCTACCCCCTGGCACCCGAAACCTGAAACCCCGTTCCTGTCCTCCCGACTCCCATTTGCCACGCTCCGCCCTTGCTGAATCCTCAGTCCTGACCACTAAGTTGTTTTGTTTTCTATAAGATAGCTTCAAGTCAGGCCTAAGATGGATTCTCTGCCCGTTTTGGGTGGTTGGATACAATTATCTCCTTTGTTTGTGTGTGGATCGTCTCAAAAAGTGTAAGCCATTTGTTTTCAACAACAGCGTTAGAAATACCTTCATATTACCATCCTTTTTTCTCCGGTCCCGAGGGTCTGTGGCCAAAAATTGGCAGGGGCAGAAAAGCCGCGGGCCTAGCTGGGATTTCCCGCCACGGACAGGGCGTCCCACCGAAGAGGGCTCGTGGCCTCTCCCATGGGTCGCAGATCCGCCGCGGCGGGAAGAGGCAGCCCGACCCGTCGGCCAGAGCCTCTGGGCGGTGCGCCGAGGTACGAGGGCTGGTAAGGGGTCGTTTCGCGGGTCGGGCGCGCCGCGCGCGCCGCGACTGTCATGCGGGTTCGCGGCAGGCCGTTCATAACCTTACAGTTGTAGGCCAAGATATTGGTCTGCAGTCAAGAGGGGCGCCTCACTTTTATCCTACCGGTAGGAAGAAAACAAAAGCGCCGGGGGGATTAGCAAGTGCCGTATGTCGTATTTGGGCTACCGGAAGGCAGAGAAGTGAAAATAGCGGGCAGCGAGCGCCTCGCCCGAGTCCCGGCGGAGTCGGGATAGGATGCGAGAACGAGTCCGGGATTATTGCCCGTACTCCGCGGTAGGTGTGTTACGTGTAGGGTCGACGCTTGCGTCGGCCTAGGCCGGGGCGAACCCCGGCCCTATACAAATCCACCTGCGGAGGGAAATCGGAAATGGACAGGGCGTAGCGCGGACCCCAAGTCTTGGGCCCGCGGTACCTACTGTCTAGTCGGCCTAACGCGGCAGGCCGGGATGCCGATGGATCCCGTTGTCGAAGCCGATTACAAAGATGGCCCCCGAGGCTGCCGAGATGCGGAAACCACGTCCCTGGCCGGGCAGTTGCACCCATTGGGAACCATCGTGGTAGTAAATCGCGTTGTCCATACCGATAACCCAGACCCGACCGCGCCAGTCCACCGTAATGTCCTTGCCGCGCCCACCCCCCGGCAACTGAACCCAGGCCGAGCCCGTTCCTTGAAAGATGCCGTCGTCCATTCCAATCACATACGGTGTGCCATCTGCCGCGACTGCGATGGCCTTCCCGCGGCCCCCGCCCGGGTATTCGCGCCACTGGTTTCCTTCCAGATAATGAATGCCGTCGTACATGCCGATAACCCAAGGACGGCCGCGCCCATCCACCGCGATATCCTTGCCGCGCCCACCCCCCGGCATTTGAACCCAGCCCGAGCCTGTGCCTTGATAAATTCCGTCATCCATTCCGATCACATAGGGAGAGCCGTCCGGCCCAACCGCGAGCGCTTTGCCACGGCCTCCGCCCGGGTATTCGTGCCAGCCACCCCCCGAATTGGAATAAATGCCGTTGTCAGAACCGATGACCCAGGCCGTTCCACCCTGAACTGCAATATCCTTGCCCAACCCACCCCAAGCAACCCACTGCGCTTGCAGGGACTGCGGGCATCCAGCAAGAATGATGACGAGAAGTAGTGCGTATCGTTTCATAATGCCTTCCTTCAGGAATTTTGGTCCTGCGCCCACCTGTGCGATGAATCGTGTCATTCAGCCGCCATGCGCCACGGTCTGAGCCGGAATTTCCGATTTCAACTTTATCTCTGCGAGAAAACCATAGGCCTGCCGCCCTCTCGTGTCAAGCTCAGATCGACATAGCCCCCCTCGGGTCGCATCGCGGCTCGTTTGGCGGTTTCGCGGGTGGCGCCGACATCGCTTAGCGTGTCGGCGACCCTCGGGAATCCGCCCTATGTCCGCGTTTTCCAGGCCAGAGCATTGTCAACCGGCGCATACACCCAAGGCAATGTATACGCCACCCGCATGTCGCCATTACCAGCCACACAGGTACAAGGCAACTCTGCGCTCAATTAAATCCAGTGCCAGAGCCGCGGACCCGAAGTCATGGGTCCGCGCCACCTGCCGCTTGGCCGGGGCGACTTGTCCCGGTGCAGTCGGGAGCCCCGGCCCTACAGGCGTTCGTACGTTTCCGGGTCGTCCACGTCGAGGAGGATTCCGGGGTCATCGACTTCCACGAACTGTGTCGCGTCGCGATATTTCCGGATGACCGCGTTCGCCCCCTCATCGGGATTCAGGTCCAGCAGCTCCGGAAAGAGTACACGGTTGATCACGACCGGGTGGCCGTGCAGACCCTTGCAGGTAGGGATGACGACCGCCGGGCGAGATTGTTCGAAGCGGTCGCGCAGCTTTCTTATGACCTCTGCTGAAACCGCCGGGTGATCGACCAGGCAGAGGATCACGGCCTCGGGGGAGAATTCCTGGAACGCCGCAAGGCCTGCTTGTAGTGAAGACGTCTGTCCTCGCTGGTAATCGCCGTTGAGGACCACCTGCACACCCGCCAGGTCCACCGCCCGCTGGATTTCTTCCGCATGGTGGCCCAGCACAACCGCAATCTTCTCTATTCCGGCATGGCGAAGATTCAGGATAATGGTCTCAAGGAAGGTGCGTCCGCGGTAGGCGAGCAGGGCCTTGTCACTGCGCATGCGTGAGGATTCACCCGCGGCAAGAATCAGGCCCGCAATCATGTGGTGTGTTCGGTTTTCGGCTTGTAGGCCAGCGAGGGAACGCTGGGCGTGGCATTGCGCCGCACCGCGATCATCTCGGCGACGATGGCCACGGCAATTTCTTCCGGCGTGAGCGCGCCGATATCAACCCCGATCGGTGAGTGCACGCGTGCGATTTTCTCTGCGGGCACGCCCTCGCGCTCCAGTACCTTACAAATCTCGATGAACTTGCGCTTGCTGCCAATCATCCCGATGTAGCGCGCCGGCGTGCTCGCGGCCCAACGCAGGCAATCGAGGTCGCCTTTGTGGCCGCGCGTCACCAGCACCACGTACGAGTGGCTGTTGACGTTGATCTTGGGAAGGATTTCTTCCCATGGTCCCGCGTACGTCTCGACGGCCTCGGGAAAGCGTTCTTTGCCTGCAAAAGCCTCGCGGTCGTCGGCCACGACAATCTCAAAGCCCGCGAGTTTTGCCACTTTCGCTACGTGCAGGCCCACGTGGCCGCCGCCGAAAATGAATGCCGTGGGCGTCGCCAGAATCGGCTCGACGAAAATATCGAGTGAGCCGCCGCAGATCAAGCCGTTGTCGTACTCGGGATTCGCGTTCAAATTGAAGTGCAGGCGGCGCGGTCGCTCTTCGCGCATCACCTCCTGCGCCACCGACCAGACTTCCGCCTCCACGCAGCCACCACCCACCGTACCTGCTATCGAGCCGTCATCACGGATCAGGATTTTGGAGCTCTCGTGGCTGGGAATCGACCCCTGCACCTCGACGATGGTGGCCAGCGCGCCTTTACGTCCCGCTTTTCGCAGCCGAACGATTTCCTCAAAGATATCCATGAGCGAATCTTAGATTATGCGCCACGTGCAGCAATGTCAACGTGCAGGCCTGGGCGCGTGTCGGGCCAAAACCGGAACCTGCTACTGGCCGCTGGGTTTGAGGAGTAGAATCTGTCCTGGGCGACACCCGAGAGAGTGTTGGAGGAGAAGGGAAAACACCATGAAGGCAATCCGATTTCACGAGTATGGCGGCCCAGAGGTTTTCAAATACGAGGATGCGCCGGAGCCGAAGGTCCGGGCCAATGAAGTTCTGGTCAAGGTGAAGGCCTGTGCGCTGAATCATCTCGATGTCTGGCTGCGCATGGGCGTGCCTGGGTGGAAGCTCCCGATGCCGCACATTGTGGGCAGCGACATTTCGGGCGAGGTTTCCGAAGTGGGTTCACTGGTCACGCGCGTGAAGGCGGGTGATCGGGTACTGCTCTCGCCGGGGATAAGTTGCGGCCAGTGTGCGATGTGCTTCCAGGGGCTGGACAGCGCCTGCCGGCAGTACACGCTCTTCGGCGTGTTCGTGGATGGCGGCTACGCGGAATATGTGAAATCCCCGGAGATGAACGTGTTTCCCATTCCTAGCGATCTCAGCTTCGACGAAGCCGCCGCGGTGCCGCTGGTTTTCCTCACGGGCTGGCACATGCTCTTCACGCGCGCGGGGTTGAAGCCTGGCGAGGAGGTGCTGGTAATCGGTGCGGGCTCGGGTGTGGGCAGCGCGGCAATTCAGATCGCAAAGCTCGTGAACGCGCGGGTGATCGCCACCGCAGGCGCCGACTGGAAGCTCGAGAAAGCTCGCGCGTTGGGCGCGGATGACGTGATCAACCACACTCAGCAGTCGATTGCAGATGAGGTGAAGCGCCTCACCAACAAGCGCGGCGTGGACGTGGTCGTCGATCACGTCGGCGCGGCCGTCTGGGAGGCCTGCTTTGACTCACTCGCTACTTATGGCCGCTTGGTGACGTGCGGCATGACCACGGGGGCTGACCTCAAGCTGAACGGCCAGGCACTCTATGGTCGCCAGCGCACGATTCTGGGTTCTTTCATGGGCGGCAAGGCGGAACTCGCGGACGCCCTCAAATTCGTCGCGCAGCGCAAACTGAAGGCGGTGGTGGATTCCGTGTTTCCGCTGCAAGAAGCCGTCCTCGCGCACCGGAAGATGGAGAGCCGCGAGTTCTTTGGCAAGATTCTGCTTCACCCGTAAAATTGCAGGAAGGTGATTCTGTTCTGGTGCAGCGGCCAGCGGGCTTGTTTCGTGCGCATCGTGGCGAGCTTAGGTTTCGCGCTGAGGATTACGGCGTGATCGGGGTTGAAGGGAAGCGCCCAGAGTGGGATAATAAGTTCGGAATGGGCGCTCCAACTGCAACTGGTAATCAATCCGGATTCGAGGGGCTGATTTTTACCAAGCTTGACCAGGCCGTGAACTGGGCGCGCAAGTCTTCGATTTGGCCCATGAGCTTCGGCTTGGCTTGCTGCGCCATCGAGATGATGTCCACCGGCGCCTCGCGCTTCGACCTGGCGCGATTTGGCGCGGAGGTTTTTCGGGGTTCGCCGCGCCAGGCGGATTTGATGATTGTGGCGGGCCGTGTTGCGCAGAAGATGGTGCCGGTGATTCAGAAGCTCTATGCGCAGATGCCGGAGCCCAAGTGGGTCATTTCCATGGGCGCCTGCGCAACTTCCGGTGGGGTCTTCAATAACTACGCCATCGTGCAGGGTGTCAACCAGTTCATTCCAGTGGACGTTTATGTGCCGGGGTGCCCGCCTCGGCCCGAGCAGCTCATCTATGCGCTCCTGCTGCTACAAAAGAAAATCCAAAAGCAGCGAGGTTCGTTCAAAGCCGCGGTCCTTCACAGCCAGTAACTCCCGTGGTGTGTCCGCACAATTCCTGGTGTTCCGGGAAAACACGTGTGTTTCCCCACATCGGTGCAGCCATTGCTGCGCGGATGGCGCGCGGGACGGATGACCGTGCAGGCGCAATCCGTCAGCCAACCCGGAGGTAGGCTGAGATCAGGATCACGACAACTCCCATGGCGAAGGCCACCACAAGCCACGTCCGCCGGCGGACGCGCAAGCGGTCGAAGGCCTTTAAAGGAATGGTGAGTCCCAGGACAATGGCGAAAAGAACGAGCGCCAGGGTGATCTTAAAGGTCAGAAGCAACCACGACTTTCCCCACGCCTCTTCCCAGTAGTACCGCCGGATGTTATAGAGACCCGAAATCAGCAGCAGGGTAATGGCGGCCCAACTCACCCAGCGAAATCTTGCCGCGACGGCCTTGGAGAGCGCCTCGCGTTGCTCCGTGCTGAGAACTCCCAACGACGGCAGCAAGATCAGGAGAAAAAAACCCAATCCTCCGATGCCGACCACTACGGCCGTCAAATGGATCCACAGCATGAACGTCGTCATAATCTCCGCCCAGAAACTGGCTGGATTCTATGCATTTTCCGCTGAGGAGAACAAGAAGGAAATTGCGCATGGTGACGATGCGGGCACTTTACGCGCCCGCAAATGTCGAAATTAGCACACGCTCGTGGCTAGGACGGCGGCGGCTTGAGAACGGACCAGGCGCCGGTGCGAAGGGAATCAGGAAACAGTGCTGCGAATCTGATCGATCGCGCCCGCCAGGTCGAAGTCCTTGTCCGTCACCCCTCCTTCGCTGTGAGTCGCAAGGCTGATGCTTACCACATTGTAGTTGATGGTGATGTCCGGATGGTGTCCGGCGCTTTCGGCTGCCACGGCGATCTTGTTGACGAACTGGATGCTCTCAGGGAATGACTTGAACGTGTATTTCTTGTGGAGGGCTTTCCCCTGATGGGACCAGCCTTCGGTTTTCTTGAGTCTCAGGTGAATCTCATCCTTGCTTAGCGCTGCCACGGGTGCTCCTTTCCTGGCGATAGATTGGACAGGTGGGGAAAGCGGTTTTCCACACCGGGTTCGTGAAGCTTTTGCCAAACGAACTCGCACAAGTCCGGACTGGCCTCACCGAGGGCTCGCGCGGGAAACGTCGGTTTGCGCTCCAGCAGGTGCGCGCTGATCGCCGGCCAGCCGGCGGCGTGCGAACGCGGACCAATGAAAAGCAGAGCATCGGCGCGGTGGAGGAACCGTTGCGCCGAGGGCTTGAAATCGGGCTGCGCACTGTCGACCACCATCAGGTAGACGGAAGATTTCACGAACTCCACAACCCGGTTGCTTTCAGTGATGACGTGCCCAGCGCCCTGCAAGGTGTCAAGCAGCTGGCCACAGGCCTCGGCGAGGTGGCTGTCCTGGACACGACGCAGCCACAGCGCTCGCCGCGCGCCTGCGGCCAGGAACCGGCTGGTGTCGGTTGGACCGGTGGGATTCTCCTCCTCCGTGAGTAGGAACGACGGCTCGGTTCTCTCCCGCGCGCGCGCTTCGCCAGGGGGCGGTTCGGCCGCGTGCGAGTGCGAGCTGATCTTCACTGCGGTCCAATCGAGCGATGGCAGCCCGCGAATCAAGCCCACGACCACGGAGGTCTTGCCGATGTTTCGTGAATGATCACCGACCACGACAATCTTCATGTTGGGAAGTTCGCCCCGCAACGAACCCTAACGAGTATAGAAATGCGCTTTTGCCAAGTCAACCCATCGGCAGGGAGTGTTTCAGTTTGAGCCGGACCGTCCGCACAGTCCCGCGTCGCGGGATCAAAAGGCCCCCCCCTGGTGCTTCCGGTGCTACCGCTCCCAGAGGGGCTATGAAGGGAATCAAGCTTGGGGGCTGCGAGAATCCCCTCCCGTCGCGGACCCGTCGGCTGCGGGTCGCCGGTGCGCCGCCAGCCCGTGGTCAATTGGATTCTGCTTGGTGCGCGACGCAGCCTCGTTGATAATGGTGTCGCGTATGAATTTTGAATTCTTTGTGGCGCTTCGCTACCTCAAGGCCAAGCGGCGCCAGGCAGCCATCTCGATCATCACGGTAATTTCAGTGATCGGCGTGATGGCGGGCGTAAGCGCGCTGGTGATTGCGCTCGCCATCAATAACGGCTTTCGCGAGGAGCTGGAGAGCCGCCTGCTGGGTGCCACCGCCAACATCACCCTGCTGCGCGCCCAAAACGACGGCATTAGAAACTACGAGCAACTCTCCAGCCGCCTCTCGCAACTGCCGCACGTGGTGGCGACCGCGCCGACGCTTTATGAAGAAGTTCTGGTTTCCAGCCACTCACGTGCCCAGGGCATCGTTCTGAAGGGTGTTGACCCCGGGCGCGAAGTGAAAGTGGGTGACCTCCTGAAACGTCTGCGCGAAGGCTCGCTCGCGGGGCTGGCGGAAACTTTTTCCAACGCCGATCCCATCATCATCGGCAAGGAGCTGGCGAAGTCCCTGGGCGTTTACGTGGGCGACACGGTTCTGGTGACCAGCCCGCAAGGCTACCTGACTCCGCTCGAGGTTGTCCCCAAGTTTCGCCACTTCCGAGTGGTGGGCGTATTCGATTCGGGCTTCTACGATTTCGACGCCACCTGGGCGTTCACGAACCTCGCCGCCGCGCAGCGCTTGTTCGACCTTGCGGACGTAGTCTCCGTGATCGAATTCAAAATTGATGACATCTACTACGCGCCCCAGGTGGCGGAAGAGATTCGCCACGCCGCCGGCCCGGGCTTCGACGCGACCACCTGGATTGAGCAGAACCATTCGCTGTTCAGCGCGCTGCGCCTGGAACGGCTGGTCACCATCCTGACCATTGGCCTTATCGTGGTGGTCGCGGCGCTCAACATTTTCATCGCGCTGGTGATGATGGTGATGGAAAAGAACCGTGACATTGCCGTGCTGATGTCCATGGGCGCGCGGCAGCGCCAGGTGTGGGCGGTGTTCACGCTGCACGGCGTCGCCATCGGTGCGCTGGGCACCCTGCTGGGGTTGAGCGTGGGTTACGGCCTCTCCTGGCTAGGCAACACTTACAAGCTGATCCCGCTCCAGGCGGATGTCTACGCGCTCTCCTCTGTACCCTTCCACGCCCGCCCGCTGGATGGGCTGTGGATCGCGCTCGCGGCACTCACTATAAGCTTTCTGGCGACTCTCTACCCGTCGCTCGCGGCGGCCCGGCTGAATCCGGTGGAGATACTGAGGTACGAGTAAATGGGCTAGATGGCTATGGAGAGCCGAAACTCGAAAATCGAAACTCGAAATTCGGACCTGACGGCGGTTCCGCAGGCCAAGAAGCCGGTCCGAGATTTCAAGGATCTGGAAGTCTGGAAGGCCGCACTCGAGCTCCGGAAGGAAATCTACAAAGTGGCAAAGAGCTTGCCGGAGTTGGAGAGATTTGGTCCGGCTAATCAACTGCGTAGGGCTGCTACCTCCGTTACGGCGAACGTTGCTGAAGGATTCGGGCGGTTCGGTTATCAGGAGAACGTGCAATTCTGCCGGCAGGCCCGAGGATCGGTCTATGAGTTGAGAGACCATCTGACAACGTGCGTGGACGCGAGTTACCTGGAGCTCCTTGAGGGCCGCCGGCCGGACCGGATCGCTCAATGCATAACGCAACTAATCAGTGGCTGTCTTCGCTCCACGCTCGCCTTGAAATCTGCTTCCGAGGGTGGACAGGGAGAGCGTCTATCACGGTAGGCGATTTTCGAGCTTCGATTTTCGAGTTTCGTTTAGCCGGGACGAAGGTAAACGTATGAATGCAGCCGAGGACCGTCAGCAGACTACGGACCCCGGACCATGGGCGATCCTACGGACGGAGAATCTGGCGAAGATCTTTCGATCCGGAAGCGAAGAGATAGTTGTCTTCGAAGATCTCAACCTGGGAATCAGGCCGGGCGAATTTGTGGCGCTGGTGGGAGAGTCGGGCTCCGGGAAAACGACGCTGCTGCATTTGCTGGCTGCTCTGGACACTCCCACGAAGGGTGAGGTATACTTTGATGGAAAGCGATTGAGCGAGTTTCGTGAAGACGAACGCGCTCTCTATCGCAATGAGAAGATAGGCTTTGTCTGGCAGATGCAGTATCTTCTGCCGGAGTTCAGCGCGCTTGAGAACGTAGTGATTCCTCAGTTGATTGGCGGGCGTCAAATTCGCGATGCCCGGGCGCGCGCGAGGGAGTTGCTAGGCGAAGTCGGCCTGGAGAACGCTTCGGGACGCCGCGTGGGAGAGCTTTCCGGCGGAGAACAACAGAGGGTGGCGCTGGCCCGAGCGCTTGCCAATCAGCCAGCCCTCCTATTGGCAGATGAGCCCACGGGAAGTCTGGATCACCGCACGGCGCAGCGCGTGATTGATCTGCTCGAAAACCTGCACCGGTCGCATCACTTGACCTCGGTGCTGGCGACGCATAATCGGGATCTCGCCCGTCGCGCCAATCGGACCTTGCGCTTGGCGAACGGAAGGCTGACGGAAACGGTGGTTCCAATGGTTCCATGACCCCTGCTCTCTCTGGGGCTCGGCGGTTGGTAGGGGGCGTGGGGTTTCAAGAAGAACTGAGGAGCTATGTTCGAGAGGTACACGGAAAAAGCGCGGCGTGTAATCTT
Organism: Terriglobia bacterium; assembly: GCA_020073545.1. Lineage (GTDB taxonomy): Bacteria > Acidobacteriota > Terriglobia > UBA7540 > UBA7540 > Bog-366. The sequence goes on from JAIQEZ010000086.1 coordinate 12,506, forward strand.
TTTCGCGCGCTACGAAGCCAGCCAGTTCGGCAGTCCTTTTATTGAGACGGAGCACTTGCTCCTGGGGCTGCTGCGCGAGGACAAGGCCCTCACCAACCGCTTCCTGCGTTCCCACGCTTCCATTGAATCCATCCGTAAACAGATTGAGGGTCGCACGCCCATCCGCGAGAAAGTCTCGACCTCTGTGGATCTGCCGCTCAGCCAGGAGTGCAAGCGCGTGTTGGCGTACGCCGCGGAGGAAGCCGAGCGCCTCGCGCACAAGCACATCGGCACAGAGCACCTGCTGCTCGGCCTGCTGCGCGAGGACAAGTCGTTTGCGGCTGAAATCCTTCACGAGCGTGGCCTGCGCCTCTCCACGCTGCGCGAGGAATTGGGTCGCGTTCAGAGCGATAAGGCCACCACCACCCGCCCCAAAGAGACTTCCTTGCTGGGCGAGTTCAGCCGCGACCTGACGCAGTCGGCCCTGGAAAACCAGCTCGACCCGCTGATCGGCCGGGAAGCCGAACTGGAACGCGTCGTGCAAATTCTCTGCCGGCGCACCAAGAACAATCCCGTGCTGATCGGCGAACCGGGCGTGGGCAAGACAGCCATCGTAGAAGGCCTGGCGCAGCGCATTGCCGACGGCGATGTGCCTTCCTTCCTCGCGGACAAACGCATCCTGGCGCTCGACCTCTCACTCATCGTGGCCGGAACCAAGTATCGCGGCCAGTTCGAGGAGCGCCTGAAGACCATCATGAAGGAGCTGATGGAGGCGCAGAACGCCATCATCTTCATCGACGAGCTACACACGCTGGTGGGCGCCGGCTCGGCAGAAGGCTCGTTGGACGCCGCCAACATTCTGAAGCCGGCGCTTTCGCGCGGTGAAATTCAGTGCATCGGTGCCACCACTCCCGCCGAATACCGCAAGTCCATCGAGAAAGACCGCTCGCTTGAGCGCCGCTTCCAGGCCGTAAAGGTTCCACCGCCTTCGGAGGGTGAAGGCATCAAGATTCTCTTCGGTATCAAGGACCGCTACGAAAAATTCCACGCCGTGACTTACACGGACGAAGCCCTGAACGGTGCCGTGTACCATTCCAATCGCTACATCCCCGACCGTTTCCTGCCTGACAAGGCCGTCGATCTGATCGACGAAGCGGGCGCGCGCGTGAAGCTGCGGCAGAGTTCGCTACCCGAGGAAATGATTGACGTGCAGAAGCGCATCAAGTTCGTGGTGCACCGCATGGAGAACGCCATCGCCAACCACGAGTTCGAAAAGGCACGCTTCTACTCCGACGAAGAGCGCAAGGAGCGCGAAAACCTGCGCCTGCTGCGTGAAAAGTACAACATCGACGAGACCGCCATGGGCGTGGTGACGCGCGAGGACATCGAGGAAGTGGTCTCGCGCTGGACGGGAGTTCCCGTCACTTCCATCAAGGAAGAAGAAAGCTCCAAACTGCTGCGCATCGAAGAAGAGTTACATAAGCGCATTATCAGCCAAGACCGCGCGATTTCCGCCCTGGCGCGCGCCATCCGGCGCTCCCGTGCGGGTTTGAAGCTGCCCGGTCGGCCCGTGGGCTCGTTCCTGTTCCTCGGCCCGACCGGTGTAGGCAAGACGGAAATGGCCCGCTCGCTCGCCGCCTTCTTGTTCGGCTCCGAGCGCGCGCTGGTCCGCTTCGACATGTCGGAGTTCATGGAGAAGCACTCGGTTTCGAAGTTGATCGGCTCGCCACCCGGCTACGTGGGTTACGAGGAGGGCGGCCAGCTCACCGAACGCGTGCGGCGGGCGCCCTATTCCGTGATTCTGCTGGATGAGATCGAAAAGGCCCACCCGGATGTGTTTAACATTCTCCTTCAGGTTTTCGAGGACGGCCAGTTGACGGATGGGCTCGGCAACACGGTGGATTTCAAGAACGCCCTCATCATCATGACCTCGAACATTGGCGCGCGTTATCTGGAGCGCCGGTCCCACCTGGGCTTCCAGTCGGCCGCGGAAGGCACCGCGGAGAAGAAGGCTGAAGAACTGGTGATGAGCGAGGTGAAGCGGCTGTTCAATCCCGAGTTCCTAAACCGCCTCGATGAGACCATCGTCTTCAACGCCCTGACCGATAGTGATCTGATCCAGATCCTGGACCTGCTGGTCGGGCAGATGAATCAGAATCTTGTGCAGAAGAACATTTCCCTGACGCTCGCGCCCGAGGCCGCCAAGTGGATTCTGGACAAGACTTGCAGCGACCGCTCGTACGGCGCTCGGCCACTGCGTCGCGCTTTGCAGAAGTACGTTGAAGATCCGCTCTCGGAGGCATTAATCCAAGGGGAGATTCACCCTCCGGCGGTCCTGGAAGTTATCGTCGAGAACGAGGCGCTCTACTATCGTTCAGTAAACGACAAACTGGTCGGCGCCACACCGCTCTCCCACTAGGGCGAGTCGTCACGGTTACCCCGACCGCTAAGCGGACAATCCACACGCCTGGCTCCTGCGAAGCCAGAACCTGCGGGAGACGGGGAGAGGCCTTCTGGTGCGACAACATTTCCGGCCAACTTCTGGCGGAGTCTCGGCATCGGATTGTCTTGGTTTTCGCAGGTGCGAGGGGGGGAACGCGTTCTCTTGAAAAAGAAGAGCTTGTATGTGCCTGGACTTCGATGGAAGCCATGCAGGCTGGGCGTTCTTGCCCTGGCACTGATTCTGTGGCCCCCACTCCTGACTGCAGCACAGAACCCTCCCGCGGATCAGAAAACGCAGACCCCTCCGCCCGCCGCGGAGAAGAAAAGGGAAGAGCCGGCGCCGGGGCAGCTCAGGTTGGAAACCCCTGGGGCGACCCCACAGCCCGCCGCGCAACCCGCGCAGAAGCCGGAGGCCCAGCCTCAGCAGCCTTCCCAGAAGCTGGAACTGGAAACTCCCACGCGCACACCTGCGGAGGGACAGAAACTGGAGACTCCCACGGCGCCGACCCCGCCCCCCGCGGAAGAGCATAGGCCGACCATCGAGGGGATCTTTTTCCGCGGCAATCGGCGCATTCCCGCCGCCACTCTGCGCGCCCGCATCTTTTCGCGCGCCGGGGACACCTATGACGAAAACGCCCTGGAGCGCGATTTCATGGCGTTGTGGAACACCGGCTTCCTGGATGACGTTCGCCTGGAAGTCGCCGACGCGCCCGATGGCAGCAAGATTGTGACCTTCTACGTGCGCGAGAAGAAGCTGGTCCGCAGCATCGACTACAAAGGTTTGAGCAGCGTGCAACAGTCCGACGTGCTGGACACCTTCAAGAAGCAAAAGGTCGGACTCTCGATTCAGTCTCAGTATGACCCGGTGGTCATCAAGCGGGCGGAGGTGGTGCTGCAGGAACTGCTGGCCGCGCACGGCAAGATGTTCGCTACCGTGCGCCACCGCACTCGCAACATTCCACCCAACTCCGTGGCATTGACTTTCATAGTGGTGGAAGGTCCCAAGGTGAAAGTCGGCAACGTCCGGTTTGAAGGCAACACGGTGTTTACACCCCGCCAACTGGAGCGCGCCATGAAGTATTCGCGCGCCGCGGGTTTGCCGCCGTGGTTCTACTGGTTCCACAAGACCTACGACAAGGAGCGTATCGGCGCCGACCTCGAAAACATTCGCGACCTCTACCGCGACCACGGCTACTTCTTCGCGGTGCCGAAAGAACCCGTGACCAAGATGGTCGACACGGGGCGGCGCTGGCCGTTTTTTTTCTGGAGCTGGGGCCGCGGTAAGCGGGTGGACCTGAAGATTCCCGTCGAGGAAGGCGTTCAATACCGATTGGGCAGATTCGTGGTTCGCGGTAATAAGCTCTTCAAGCAGGAGCAACTGGCGCCCGTCCTGCAACTGAAGCCTGGGGAGGTCTTTGCTCTCTCCAAGGTGCGTAAGGCAATCGAGAACTACACCAAGCTGTATGGCCAGTTCGGTTACATCAACTTCACGGCATCGCCGGATATCGAGCCCGACAACAAGCGGAAAGTCATCAACCTGGCACTGGATTTCGAGGAAGACAAGCAGTTTATCGTTCACCGCGTCCAGTTCTCGGGAAACACTAAGACGCGCGACAAAGTCATCCGCCGCGAATTGCTCGTGGATGAGGGTAGTGTTTTCAACTCCTCGTATTGGGACATGAGTGTGCTGCGCGTCAACCAGCTTGGCTTCTTCGACGAGGTCAAGAAAGAGGACTACGAGATCAAGCAGAACGCCAAGGACAGTACGGTCGACGTTCTGCTGAAGGTCAAGGAGAAGGGCAAGAACTCCATCGGATTTTCGGGCGGCCTCAGCGGACTGGCGGGCAACTTTGTGGGCGTCAATTACGCCACCAACAACTTCCTGGGCCTCGGCGAAACGCTCAGCGTGCAGTTACAGTGGGGCACCTTCCAAAAGCTCTATTCCTTCGGGTTTACGGAGCCCTATCTCTTTGACCGTCCTATCACCACCGGTTTCACGGTGTTTCGGAGCGACTATAACTACAACCAGTTGCGCCAGCTTGCGGCTTATACCGGTATCAATCCCAACGCTCTGGCCCAGTCGACGTACGGCCAGCTTTACGGGCAGAACTTCACGCAGAATTCTGACGGCTTCACCGTGTATGCCAGCTACCCGTTGCGGCGCAGTTTTGCGCGGGTGGGTCTGACCTACAGCTTAACCCGCAGCAGCATGCAGGCCTTCAGCGCAGCTTCCCAGGCCTATTTTCAAGCCATCAACTTCCGCGGCTTGGCGGGCCCCAACGCCTTGAGCGGGATCGTTTCCAGTTCCATCATGCCGACTTACCTTTACAACACGATCAACAGCGTCTGGAATCCCACCCGCGGCAAGTATCTTTATGCGGCTGTTTCTCTCTCAGGGAGCGTAATCGGTGGGAATGTGAACACGATCCGGCCGGTGATCGAAGCCAAGTATTTCCGCCCGGTGCAGCACGTGCGCTCGGAAAAGCCCATTGCCATCGGCATGCGGCTTCTTGCTTCCACCATCACGGGTTACGGCGGCAGGGAGGCCCCGCCCTTCTCGCGTTTCTACATCGGTGGTGAGATGGATGTGCGGGGCTTTGACATACGCACCGTCAGCCCGGTGGCGTTCTACCCCACCACGGTGTCGGTGTGCAACCGCGATAACGCCGGCAACCAGATCCTCGCGGTCGATAGCAACGGCAGGCCCACAGGAGCGTGCGGGTCCTCCACCTCTTTTCCCATCAATTCGCCGATCTTCCCGGGCGGTGATACAGAAATTATCGCCAACTTCGAGTATCGTGTCCCCATCGCCGGGCCGGTCACGGTCGCTTATTTTGTGGACGCCGGGAGCACGTTTGTATTGTGGCAAAACCAGCTCAAGCTCACGCCCAATGCTTTGAGCTCCATTGTGAGTCAGTTTCCCTATTTCCCCATCCCGTCCGAATTGAAGCCCATTGGTGTGACCAATTTTCACCCGCGCAGCTCGACGGGGCTCGATTTGCAGGTCATTCTTCCTATCCTCAACGCGCCGATCCATATCTTCTACGGGTATAATTGGTTGCGGCTGAACAGCGTGATTACGCCGCCCCAGAATCTGCCGCCTGAGTCGCTCTTTCCGAACCCGGCGACTTACCTTGACGCCCTGCGGAATTTTGTTCCCTTCCTCCTGCGGGAGCGCAAGGGACGTGTGGGGTTTACGGTAGAGCGCACGTTCTAGACATCGGGGAAATGAGTTAGAATGAAAGCTTGATTCCGGACCTCATCTTTTCAAAGGAGTTGGAATGAAGAACCGATTGATTGTACTCACCACACTGCTGGTGCTCCTGGCAGTTCCACTTTCTTCACGCGCCCAGAGCCCGGCAGCCGCCCAGGGCAAGATCGGGGTGATCAACATCCAGGAAGCGATCGGCAACACCGTGGAAGGCAAGAAGGCTTTCGCTGACTTGTCGAAGAAGTTTCAGCCCCGCCAGCAGGAACTACAGCGTCTGCAACAGGAAATCCAGGCCATCAATGACCAGTTGACCAAGCAAGCGGCCACGCTCAGTGACGAGGAGCAGCGCCGTCTGGCCCGGGATCTGGAGGACAAGCAGAAGCTCTTGAAGCGCTCGACTGAAGACGCCCAGGCTGATTTCACCACCGAGCGCGACGAGGCTATCCGCCGGATCGGGCAGAAGATCGTTCGGATCATCAGCGAATTTGCCCAGCAGAACGGCTTTTCGCTGGTCATGGATGGCGGCCAGATTCCCGTCTACTTCGCATCCAAGGATGTTGATATCACTGAGGAAATCGTGAAGCGTTACGACGCCGCGAACCCGGGGGCAGAGGTGGGCGCAGTTGTGCCTGCCACGCCCGCAGCTCGGCCAGCCAGTAGTGTTAAGCCGGCCGCGCCCACTCCGAAGCCGGCGGATAAAACCAAGCCGTAACTTCCGCTGCGCCGAAATCCCTTTTTGAGGTCTCACGCCATGGGCCCGTAGAAACACGAGGTGTCGTGTGTCTGCGCGTTCACCGCCACGAGCAATTTGGATCGTACGCGCAGCGTTTCTGGACTGTCGCATCACGCCCGGTCTTGGGGTTCGGCATGGATACTGATTTTGGAGATTTGGGGGAAGGCCTGCCGAAATTTGAATTCCAGCGTTTCCGTAATGTCGTGCACCTTGGCGATAGGGAGGTTGGGTTCGAGGGTGCAGTGCAGCCGCACCACCACGTTGCCCCCCACCTGATGCACCTCAACGGAGTGGCAATCAAGCACTCCCGCCGTCTCACGCGCCAGATCCTCGAGCTTACGTTCCACGGCAAGGTGATCTAGCCGGGCCTCGTTCCCGGTTTCTACCGCCACGAGCAGCGGCTCCAGGTGGACGTTTACCTCGTTCACTTCCGGAAGATTTTCCTTGATGTCACTCTCGAGCTGCGTGGCGCGGTCGTGAGCTTCCGCCAGGCGCAGCCGCGGATCCACTTCCAGGTCCAGGTGAACGTTTACGCGGCCATCTACTGCGTACGCGGTCACCTCGTGCACAAGGAAGTTACGCCGGTGCGCCACGGCGCGGATTTTCGACACCAGGTCGCCGGAGGCGGGTTCCTGCGGCGTGGTGTGGATCACTACATCGGCAGTGGGGAAAAGGTGGTGAACTTCCGCCTCCACCACGTCGGCCACCGATTCCGCGTGCTCGAGCGAGATGTTGCTGGCCAGCGTCAGCCGCAAATCCACGAACAGCCGGCTGCCACTCTGGCGCGTGCGAATGCGGTCGAGGCTGAGCACTCCGGAGACACGCGATACCGTTTCCGCAATCAGGGAACTGATACCGCTGGGCGCGGCGTCAACCAACGCATCCACGCTTCTCTTGCCCAGTCGCAACGTAATGTAAACCACAATCCCCGCCACCACCAACGCCGCCACCGGGTCGGCGTCCCGCAGCCAGTGGATGTTTCGCTGCTCCGCCACGTAAACCAGGATCAATCCCAGCACAACCACCGTCGAGCTGTATACGTCCGTTGAGAAGTGGAGGGCGTCCGCTTCCAGCGCCTGGCTGTTGTACTTGCGCGCCACGCGGAAGAGCGCGCGCGAGCGGAACGTGTCGATGGTGATGGAGATGAACATCACGCCAAAGGCCCAGAGCGAAGGCTCCACGTGTACATCGCGGAAAAAGAGCCGCCGCACCGCTTCCCAGATGATCCACGCGCAGGTGAGGAAGAGCAGGCCAGTTTCAATGAAGGCGGAAATGTGCTCGATCTTGCCGTGCCCAAACGGATGCTGGGAGTCTGCGGGCTTATCGGAAACGCGCACCGTAAGGTACGTGATCGTCGCCGCCACCAGATCCAGGCCAGAGTGCAGGGCCTCGGAAAGAACTCCCAGGCTGCCGGTCAGGAGTCCCACTGCCATCTTCAGCGTAGTCAGCAGAATCGCGGCCGCGACGGAGCTCAAGGCGACGGCTTGCTTCTCCCGCCCGTATTCGTTAAGCGCGCTTGTGCCTTGATATGTGGACATGTGCCTGAGTGAATTATACCTGAACTGAGGTAATAGCGGGTTTGCGGGGCGTTACATGCTGCTCTCCAGGTCATCCAGGGCTGCCTGGAGTTCATGCTGGGCGTGCTGCTTGCCTTGCCGGCCGGTGACGTCCACCCCGGCGGCCAGCACCTTGCGCGCGTCGTCGCGCCGTCCCTGGCTCAGGAGAAACATCCCGGCCTGGTAGTAGGTGGCCGAGTAGTCGCGATGGTGCGTAAGCAGGTACTCGAAGTGAGTCCAGGCGGTTTCCGGGTCGGTTTTCGCGAGTTCCATCGCCAGCCCGTAACGCGCAAACGTATTATCGGGATTCTGGCGCAAGGCCTCTTCCAGGAATTCACGCCGGTTGTTTTCGGTTTTCGGAGACAATTTCTTTGCCTCTGGCCCTGCTGAATCCGGTTGCATCATCCCATCGGCTCGCATAGTATAGGCGGACGAACTAGGCAAGGCAAAACTTTTCAGGCGGGCTGCGCCCGGCGTGGATTTCTGTGCCGGTAGCCCGACTCGGGCCTTGCGGGGGTTCCAAAACTTCGAACGGGAGCGGCTTGGTTTCGGGAAGGCACGGGACCGGAATCCGGGTGCTCCTCCTCTGGGTGATCATCGCGCGGCTTTATGTCACGCCGCGATATTTCGCTCTGAAGCCTGCGCACGATGGCGAAGCTCAAAGGGAAAACCGTCGCCGAATCCGTCGTGGAAATGGTGGAAGTGGTGCTGCCCAACGACGCCAATTCGCTTGGAAACATGCTGGGCGGCAAGGTGATGCATCTGATCGATATTGCCGGGGCGGTCGCCGCGCACCGCCACGCGCGTTCGCAGGTGGTGACGGCCGCGGTGGACAATCTCGACTTTCTCTATCCCATTCGCGTCGGCGAACTGGTGGTTCTGCGCGCCCACATCACCCGCGCTTTCCGAACGTCCCTGGAAGCAGAGGTGAGAGTCTACCGGGAGGATTACCTGACCGGTGAGAGGCGGCAGACAAGTTCAGCCTTCGTCACGTATGTGGCCCTCGATGCGGCCGGGAAACCCAAGGAAGTTCCTCCGTTGATTCCTCGTACCAGGGAAGAAAGGCGGCGTTACCGCGAGGCGCTGGAAAGGCGCCGGCAACGGCTGGCCCTGGCGGCTCGTGCCCATCGACGCTATTTTGAAAAAGCTTAGCGGGCGCACGCATCCCGCAGCGATCCCCCGAGAACTGCGAAGCTGAAGTGGGAGGTTCACACATGAAGATCAAGCGAAACAAGATTTTCTCCGGCACACCCTGGGAGCCCAAAGTGGGATACGCGCGCGCCGTACAGGTGGGCGATCTGGTGCATGTTTCTGGCACCACGGGCACCGATACCTCCGGCAAAGTGCTGGCACCCGGCGACATGTATGCCCAGACTGTGCAGACTATCCGCAATATCGAGAACGCCCTGAAACGGCTGGGACTGGGTCTGGAAAACGTGGTCCGCACCCGCATTTACGTGACCCAGATCGACCGCTGGGAGGAAGTCGCCAAGGCCCACGCGGAGTTCTTCGGCCAGGTGCACCCTGCCACCAGCCTGATCGGTGTAGCGCGCCTCGTCGATCCCGAAATGCTGGTGGAAATCGAAGCCGAGGCGGTGGCCTGAAGACGCAACGCTCCCTGGGGCGTGCTTGTGTCCTTCGCAGGCAGGCATTACGGCGACGCGGCAAAGACCAACGATGCTTTCCTATTCGTTTGCGAAAGGTGCGGAGCTGCGGCTGCTGGTGCACCATCATGCCGAGGAACTGTTTGCGTTAATCGATCGGAACCGCGCGTTCCTGCGCCAGTGGCTGCCCGAGTGGGACGTGCAGAAATCCCTCGACGACTGCGAGGCGCTCATCAAATCCTCGCTCGAACAATTGGCCGCGAACATCGGTTTCACGCTGGGCATCTGGTCGGAAGGCCGCTTGGCAGGAATCATTGGGGCGGGCCGCTTCGATTGGGAAAACCGCTCGACGAACCTCGGCTATTGGCTGGGCGAAACCTACCAGGGAAAGGGCTTGGTCACAGGCGCGTCCCGCGCCGTGATCGATTACCTGTTCACGGAACTCAAACTGAGGCGCATCGAAATCCGTTGCGCCACGGACAATCCCAGAAGTTGCGCCATCCCCAAGCGGCTGGGCTTCACCAAGGAAGGCGTCTTGCGCCAGGCCCAGGCGTTCGACGCCCGCTACCTCGACATCGAGGTCTACGGCCTGCTCGCCGAAGACTGGAACCGGGTGACGGAATAGACGTGTAGTGGCGATTTCACATCGCCACGCCGCTCCGTAGCACGGCCATCTTGGCCGTTGACGATCATCCCGACGCAACGCATCAGGACAGGTCCCCGCGAAGGCGGGAATCCAGTTCGTTGACGAGGGACAGCCCGCGGTCAAGAGATCTCTGACCGTGCCATCCGCTGCAAAGGAAAGAATGGCGGAGCGGCTCTACATCCGCATCGTGCCGGTGTGCGGCAGCGCGTGTGCCAGCCCAGGGCTTCTTCGAGTAGGTGGGGCGTTTGTTCGCCGTGGAAACGTTCCAGCGCGCGCCGGGCGAGTGGCCGGCTCGCTCCCGCGGAAAAAGGCAGCTCGCTAAATCTCTCTCTCCTTCCAGCGGCCACGCCGGAAAAGGAGAACGCTCACGCCGGCAATGGCGGATTCTGCTACCGCGATCGCCCAGTAGACACCGTTGGACCGCAGGCCGAGGGGGAAGGCCAGCGCGTAGGCCAGGGGGATCTCAAAGAACAGGAATCCAAAGAAGTTCACGACCGTCGGCGTGAAGGTATCTCCCGCCCCATTGAAGGCCTGCTGCATCACCATCCCGTAGGCGTAGCCGACATTGCCAAGACTGAGAATCCGCAAGCAGGAAACGCCGAGGGGAACAATGGCCGGGTCGTGAGTGAAGAATCGCATGACGGGGGCGGCGAACAGGAATAGCAACACCCCTTCCCCACCCAGGAAGAGCATGTTATACAAGCCCGTTTTCCAAACCGATTCGTCAGCCCGTTCCGGCTGTTTGGCGCCGAGGTTCTGGCCAACCAAGGAAGCTGCGGCGCCGCTTAATCCCCACGCGGGCAGGATGAAGAAGATGATGATGCGGATACCAATCGTGTAGCTGGCGAGGGCGGCGCTGCCAAACACGCTCACAATCCGCACCAGGATGGTCCAGGCGATTTGCGGAATCACCAATTGGGTGACTCCGGTCACCGAAACCGTGAGCAGCCGCAGCATGACTTCCAGGTTCAGGCGAATCTGCCGCGTGAAGATCCGGATATGTTCGCCCCCCTTGAGCAGCCGGTGGAATTGATAGGCCACCCCGATCCCGCGTCCGATCATCGTCGCCACGGCGGCGCCCGTCACACCCAGGCGTGGGAACGGCCCCAGCCCAAAGATCAGGCAGGGGTCGAGAACCAAGTTGATCGAATTCGAAAGCCACAGGACGCGCATGGCAATGGCCGCGTCTCCAGCGCCGCGCAACACCGCGTTGTTCAGAAACAACAGCAATACCACGATGCAGCTACCCAGGGTAATCCTGGCGAAGTTCGTGCCCACCGCAAGGACCGCGGGCGACGCGCCCATCAGGCGCAGGAAGTGCGGAGCGAAATACAGGCAGGGAGCGCCCATGCCGAAGCCGAGGAGCAAACCCAGCGCGATCGCCTGCACGCCCGCCGCCGCTGCTCCATCACGATCTTTTTCTCCCACCCGCCGCGCCACCATGGCCGTAGCGGAAAGGCCCAGGCCCATGCCCACCGCATACATCAGCGATAACACTGATTCCACCAGCCCGATCGTGGCCACCGAGTCCGCGCCCAGGCGCGCCACCCAGAAGACGTCCACGATGGCGAAGAGCGATTCCATCAACATCTCGAGAACCATGGGCACGGCGAGGAGAAAAATGGCACGCGTGAGGCTCCCCGCAGTGTAGTCCTGGTGGGAGCCGCGCAGCGCTTCACGCACCGAGGCCCAGAATGTGGACGACTCGCGAGTTGTATCGACCGCGGCCATCAAGGCAAAGATCAAAAGTTGGTCTTCAGGATTCGGCCCGTTCAAGACCCGCAGGGACTAATGCAGTCCAGGTTGGAAGATTAGCGTGGCGCTCTAATA
>JAIQEZ010000087.1 GCA_020073545.1 Terriglobia bacterium
GCGCTGTATTGCGCCGGCGCCGCCACCGTAAATGAATGCGAAGTTGCAGCGTTTGCCGCGATTACACATGCCAAACCGCAAATTCCAAATCAGCCGCACCTCAATTCACCATTCACTATTCACCATTCATACATAATTCATAACTACCCCACGCTGCCTTCCAAACTCACGCCCAGCAGTTTCTGCGCCTCGACCGCGAACTCCATGGGCAGCTCGCGAAAGACCTGCTTGCAGAAGCCGCTGACGACGACGTTCACGGCATCTTCACTGGAAAGACCGCGCTGGCGGCAGTAGAAAATCTGGTCTTCGCCGATCTTGGAGGTCGAAGCTTCGTGCTCGACGGTGGCCGTGGAGTTCTTTACTTCGAGATAAGGGAACGTGTGGGCGCCGCACTTATCGCCGATCAGCAGGGAATCGCATTGCGAGTAATTGCGGGCGTTCGCCGCACCTTTCAGGATGCGGACCGCGCCGCGATAGCTGTTCTGGCCGTGCCCGGCGCTGATGCCTTTCGAGACAATGGTGCTCTTGGTGTTCTTTCCAATGTGAATCATCTTGGTGCCGGTGTCGGCCTGCTGGTAGTTGTTGACGACCGCGACGGAGTAGAACTCGCCCACCGAGTTGTCGCCCTGCAGGATGCAACTTGGATACTTCCAGGTGATGGCAGAGCCGGTCTCGACCTGCGTCCAGGAAATCTTGGAATTGACGCCCGCGCACTTGCCGCGCTTCGTCACAAAGTTGTAAATGCCGCCCTTGCCTTCTTTATCGCCAGGATACCAATTCTGAACCGTGGAGTATTTGACGGTGGCATGGTCATGAGCGACCAGCTCCACCACCGCGGCGTGGAGCTGGTTCTCATCGCGCCTGGGAGCCGTGCAACCTTCCAAGTAGCTCACGTAGGCGCCCTCGTCAGCGACGATCAGGGTGCGCTCGAACTGGCCGGTATCCTTGGCGTTGATGCGGAAGTAGGTGGAAAGCTCCATCGGGCAACGCACGCCCTTGGGGACGTAGGCGAAGGAGCCGTCACTGAACACGGCGGAGTTGAGCGTGGCAAAGAAGTTGTCGGTGTAAGGAACCACCGAGCCCAGATACTTGCGGACCAGCTCGGGATGCTCGCGCGCCGCTTCCGAGAAGGAACAGAAGATGATGCCCAGCTCGCGCAGCTTCTCCTTAAAGGTGGTGGCGACCGACACACTGTCAAAAACCGCGTCCACCGCCACGCCCGCCAGTAGCTCGCGCTCGCGCAGCGGGATGCCCAGCTTATCGTAGGTCTTCAACAACTCGGGATCGATATCCTCGGCCCGCTTCGGCGTCGCTTGCTTGGGCGCGGAGTAATAGCGGATGGTCTGGTAGTCGATGGGGCCGAACTTCACGTTCGCCCACTTCGGCTCCTGCATGGTCAACCAGTGGCGATAGGCTTTCAGGCGCCACGCGAGCAGCCACTCGGGTTCCCCCTTCTTCGCGGAGATGAGACGAATGACGTCCTCGTTCAACCCGGGGGGGACGGTCTCCTGTTCAATGTCCGTCACGAAACCGTATTTGTATTCCTTGGTCGCCAGAAGTTCGACGTCCGTTTGAGGCGTGGCCATGAAGTTTCCTCCTTATCAACCCCAAGCACGGCCCCAGGCGGGGCCACATTAATCACGAGCAGTGCTTCTAAGCGTTTACTAAAACCGTCCGGGGCTGTCATCCTGAGGAGTTCCGATCTGATCGGGACGACGAAGGATCTGCAGTTACCTTGGGCCATAAGGCGAACTGCGGATTCTTCGCTTCGCTCAGAATGACATCACCCTAAGCTTGCCGAAACCGGGGTGCGGCCGGAAGCGGTTCCTCGAGCGAGGGCATCTCGCGCAGGCGCTTCACGGTCTCCACCACGCGGCCGATGGTGTAATCGACTTCCTCTTCCGTGTTGAACCGGCCAAGCCCGAAGCGGAGCGGCGTATGGGCTAGCTCCTCGGGCACTCCCAGGGCTGCCAACACATAAGAGGGTTCAGGAGTGGCCGATGTGCAGGCCGAGCCTGACGAAAGGGCGATGTCGTTCAAGTCCGTCATCAGTGCGGCCAGCTCGACGCCGCGGAAGCTGACGTTCAGATTATTGGGCAGCCGATGCTCGAGGCTGCCGTTGATGTGAATGCCCTCGAGTGCGGCGAGCAGCCCATCCTTGAGCCGGTCGCGCAGGGCCGCAAGCCGCCGCGATTCTTCCGGCATCAGCTCGCGACAAACCTCGCAGGCTTTCCCCAGGCCGACGATTCCCGGGACGTTCAGCGTTCCGGAACGCAGGCCGCCCTCGTGGCCGCCGCCGTCGAGAAGGGGCGCGAGTTCCACCGGCATGCCGCGCTGCCGCACGTAGAGGGCGCCAACGCCTTTCGGCCCGTACATCTTGTGCCCGGCGATGGAGAGCAGGTCGATCTGCATGGCCTCGACGTCGAGGGGGATTTTGCCGGCCGCCTGAGCGGCGTCAGTGTGAAACAGGACGCCGCGCTCGTGGCAAAGCCGGCCGATTTCCGTCAGCGGCTGCAGTACCCCAATTTCGTTATTCGCTGCCATGATGCTAACCAGTAAGCTTTTTTCCGTGATGGCATGCTTCAAATCGTCAACATCTACCAGCCCGTCGGGCCGCACCCGCATATAAGTGACGCGGAAGCCTTCCTGCTCGAGCCGCTTGACGGAATCCAGCACGGCCTTGTGTTCCGTGGGCAGCGTGACGATGTGGTCGCCGCGCTCGCGGTAGCGGTGCGCCACGCCCTTGATGGCCAGGTTGTCGGACTCCGTCGCGCCCGACGTGAAGACGATTTCCTTGGCGCGGGAGTTGATCAACTTGGCAACCTGCTTGCGAGCATTCTCCACTGCCGTGGCCGCCGCCCAGCCGAAGGCGTGATTCCGGCTCGCCGGGTTGCCGAAGGTTTCGGTGAAAAAGGGCAGCAGGGCTTCCGCGACGCGCGGGTCCACGGGTGTGGTGGCGTGGTTATCCAAGTAGATGGGTACCTTCACCGCAGGCCACCTTCAAGCTGCACCAGGCGCGCACCCTCGCTCGAAAGGCTCGAAATCGTGACGGCGCTCAGCGCCTTTACCAGCGTCTCATTCACCTTTTGCAGCGGCTCGCGCACGGTGCAGCGCGTCATCTGGCCGCACTCGCTCCGGTCGGTCACGCAACTGGTGATGAATAGTGGCCCCTCGATGGCGCGAATCACCTCAAACGCCGAAATCTCCGACGGCCGTCGCGCCAGCGCGTAGCCCCCGTTCGTCCCATGCTGGGAAACCAACAGGCCGTTCTTAGCGAGCTTTTGCAGAATCTTGGCGAGTAATTCGGTCGGGATTCCATACGCGCGGGCGATCTCCTTGGCGCTGCACGCAGTCGCGGGAAAACGCTCGGCCAAGTGCCTTACGGCAATTAACCCGTAGTCCGCCTTCTTGGTCAGCTTGAGCATATCAATATCCGACTAAATTAGTCGGATATAAATTACCGCCAGGTTTGCTCGTTGTCAAGGGTTTCATGAGGATGACGGAGAGGGAGTTTTGTGATAGGCGGAACCGATTTGCAGTCTGGAGATATCACTTGTAGTCTCAGTAGGTTAAGAGCTGTGACAAGGTACCGCGAGGCGCGGCAGCCCGTTCCCCTAGGTGCACGAGGGTGTGTGGTGACCGCGAATGGAGCCCGTTGCGAGGAATGCGAACCAGGGCAGTAAAACGAGAACGGGGAACCGACTTCGGCTCCCCGTCTCAATGGTCCATCCATTTACGCCGTGGCAGCGTCCGCGGAACGTCGCCAGCGGTGCGCACCGCAAGAGCGGTGTAGTCATTTGACTGACATATGCGTGGCCGGTGGAGTCATACCTCCTCCCGTCAGCATGCTTCCTACATACTCCTCTACGCGAGGAATTGCAAGTTTTTTTGACCCGTATAGGCAGCGAGCGGCGATTTGCCTGAGGCTGAACCGCAGGCCACAAGGCCTGTACGGGCTCGTCTGGGCGTCACGTTCGCTCCGCGACGGGACGCCCGCCAAACGGCCAGGCGCGCTTCCTGTAAGCCAGGATGAAGAAAGCCAGCAAGCCCAGGAAAATCGTCCCGAAGGCATAGAGCGCGAACTTCCATCCATTCTTCGGGTCGGAGATCCCACTGCCGAAAACGTACAGCCATCCCGCCAGAGCCAGAATCGCCGGCATCGGGTAAAGCCACATCTTAAAGGGACGCGCCACTTCGCGGCGGTATCGTCGCAGGATAAACAGGCCGATGATCTGCCCGCCGAACACCACGAGCACGCGCGCCAGGATCAGGGCCGTGATGATGTCCTGCAGGGTAAAGAAGCTGGCGACGATGCAGAGCGCCCCAATCAGCAGGAGCGAACGGTGAGGAAACTCGCCCTTGGGATGTAGAACTCCGAACCAGCGGAAGAAAGCGCCATCGAGCGCCGCCGCGTACGGCACCCGCGAATAACCGAGCATCAGCGCAAACACCGAGGCGAAGGCGGTGAAGAGGATCATAACCGAGATGGCGATGGCGCCCCAGGAGCCATAGATCTCGTCCATGAAAACGGAGGCCACGGCGTTGAAGGCCAGCGAGCCGGGTTTGACCATCTCGCGCCAGGGCACCACGGAGACAAAACTGAAGGAGAGAAGGAAGTCGATCACCGTGACACCCAGAATCGAGAGGATCACGGCGTAAGGGATGGTTCGCTCGGGATGTTTCACCTCGCCACCCAGGTAACAAACCTGGTTATACCCGAGATAGTTGTAAATAACCTGAATGGTCCCGCTGCCGAGCCCAATCAGAAACGCCCAATTCAGGTCGAAGGCATGCGGGGGGAAGTCGAACGCCATGTGGGTATTGAATTTCACCAAGCCGGAAACGATAACCCAACCGGTGGTGGCGAGAGTCGTGATCCAAAGAATCATCATCAGCTTGGCAATATCCTGAATCTTTCGATAAAGTGAACACACCACCAGCGCCGAAATCCCCGCCGCCACAAACTTGATTCCCCAGGGATGTTCCGCCAGCGCCTTCCAGAGGTAGCTCAGATACTGCACCATGCCGATACTACCGGAGGCGATTTCGAGCGTCCCGGAGAAGAGGAATTGCCAGATGAACATCCAGGCCATGAGCTTGCCCCAGCGCTCGCGTCCGTAGCTGTCGCGCAGGAAAACGTAAGGGCCGCCCGAACCCGGCAGCGATGCGCCGAGCTCCGAAACCACCAGGCCGTCGGCGATGGCGATAATCGCCCCCACAAACCAGCTCAGCAGGGCTTGCGGACCGCCCAAGGTCCCGAGAATCAACGGCACCGTGATGAACGGCCCGATGCCGATCATGTTCGACATGTTGATGGAAGTGGCGTTCAGGATCCCCAGCTTGCGCTGCAGTTGGGGCTGTCGAGCGCCCGTACCTCCTGCTTGCTGCGGAGTGTCTCCCATCTTGCTCCTCTGGATGAACGCGATCTCAAGCCCGCGCAGCATACTTCAGGAGGCCCGCCCTGGCAAGAAGCGTGTCCGCCAAAGTTCGACGGCCTCCAGTCGGAGGAACCAAGGAGTCGGCGGGGGCCAGTACCGTTCCAAATCGTCTTAACCAAACCTTACCTACGGAGGGCCATCTTTCGGGCCGCACAAAATCGCGGCGCCCCAGATTGGGGAGAGCAAGTCGGAACGGCACTAGGCAAGGGGACTGGCGGCTGGCCTGCGCTCGCTCCGGAACCCCGCTGGGGGAAAAGCCTCTACACCGGCGAACGCTTACTTCCCCCGCCGCAGACAGGCCAGCCAACTGCTTGATTCCCGTTGACTTCCGGCCTGTTGGCGCAAAGATCGCCAAGTCCCCGCAAGTGGCAATTCGTATGCTGACGCCTCTGTGAGAGGAAGTCCAAGGCGCAGTCAGTGCGGACCGGCTCAAGGTCAATCACGTTGGACGAAGCCGGGGGTCGTGGAGAGACAGAACCTTCCCTCCACTTACCGCGAGGGCTGCAGCCTAGGGAGGGATAGGGTGAAGGTCAAGACGCTGGTCTGCAATTGCAAAGGACTCGACCCTTTCCGTCATGCCGACATGAACACGCTGGCGTTCGAAATTGAATCCGAACTCGATGTTGCTTACGCCGCTGCGCATCCGCAGCTCTGCGCGGAGGGCGGGATACAAGTTCTCGAAGACGTGCTCCGCGCGGCCGAGGATGATCCCGACACCTACGTGATGGTCTGCGCCTGCGCCGAGGACACCCAGAAGAATCTCTTCAAGAAAGCCTTCCGCCGCACGGGGTTCGACGAGAAGCATTTCGTGCCGCTGGATGTCCGCAACACCACGAATGACGGCATCCTGGACAGGATCCGGGCGAGGCTGGCCGAGATCGCAGACCCCACCAAGCCGCGCCATTGAAAGCCTCTCGGGAATGACCGGTCCGGTTATTCATGCGACTGATGAAGGAAAAAGGAATGCCTCTACTCCGCCATCTCCGCGAAAAATTCTTGTGGTTTCCCAGCATCGACTACGACGTTTGCCTCGCGGACCTCAAGTGCCTCAACTTCTGCCCGCACGACGTCTTTGAATGGGACCCGAAAACCGGCCGGCCTCTCGTGGCCCATCCCGATCGCTGCCTTCCCGGCTGCGAAATCTGCCTCGAGGGCTGCGATACCGGCGCCCTTTCCCTGCCCACCAAACGCGAGGTCCAAGCCACCCTGCAACGATTGCGCGGCGCTGAGTAGAAGGCCCCCACCTCGCGCTCTTTGCCTTGACTGGCAGGGATATCCCTTTAATGGATAGAATCGGCGCCGAATGGATTCCATGGACTTTCTGCCCGCGTGGATGGGACTTTTTGTACCCTTCACTGGCATGACTAGCTAACTTATCCTATTGAACTATCTTCTTGGTAAATATCGCTTGCACCGGGCACGGGGACGCGCGTAGAATCGCCCGCAGAATTCATCGATGGTCATACGTGCAAACATGGACTCAAAAAGAAGCGATATCACTACCCGGCGCTTACGGCTGCTTCCCCTAACGGTGCTGCTCGCCGTGAGCGCTTTCCTTCCCGGATATGCCCAATCCGATTATCATCAGGTCAGCCTGTCCTCGCCGGCCGATGCTGCACGACCGAGTGAGGTCCGCGCGCGGGTCACGCAGGCGGTGGACGTGCAGAAGCGCGTCACCCTTCGAGGCAACATCCACCCGTTGGCACGGGCCGAATATGACCGCGGCGTCGCGCCCGATGACCTGCCCATGGCTCGCATGCTGCTTGTCTTGCGCCGCGGGGACGATCAAGAAACGGCCCTGCGGCAACTGCTGGAGGACCAGCAGGTCAAGTCCTCTCCCCACTATCACCAGTGGCTCGCCTCTGAGGAGTTTGGGCAGCGATTTGGCCCCGCCGATGCGGATATTCAGGCCGTCGCCGATTGGCTCACGGGACAGGGCTTTCAAGTGAATCAGGTGGCAGCCGGTCGCACGGTCATCGAGTTTTCGGGCACGGCAGGGCTGGTCCGACAGGACCTTCATACCGAGATCCACAGATTCGCCGTCAACGGCAAGGAGCACTGGGCCAATGCAAGCGACCCACAGATTCCCGCCGCGCTGGCGCCCGTGGTGGCCGGCATCGCCTCGCTGAACAACTTCCCCAGAAAGCCCCAGTCTCGCCGCTTGGGGGCTTTTTCGCGGTCGAAGCTGACCAGCGAGGTGCAACCACTCTTCACCATCCCCACGTCCAATGGGAACTACTATCCCCTAAGCCCGACGGATTTCGCCACCATCTATAACCTGCTGCCGCTCTGGACTGCCGGCAAGGACGGCACCGGGCAAACGATTGCCGTGGTCGGCCAGACGAATATCAATGTTCAGGATGTGCGCGGGTTCCGCAGTGTGTTCGGCTTGCCGGCAAAAGACCCGAACATCATCCTGAACGGTCCGGACCCGGGGATCAACGGGGACGAGGACGAAGCCGTCCTCGACGTCGAGTGGGCCGGAGCCGTAGCCAGGGGCGCGACGATTAATTTGGTGGTCTCGCAATCGACCGAGGCGACCGCGGGCGTCGATCTCTCGGCCCTCTACGTCATTGACAACAACCTGGCGCCGGTCGTGAGCGAAAGCTACGGCGCGTGCGAGGCCTACCTGGGCGCGGGCGGCAATGCCTTCTACAACACCCTCTGGGAGCAGGCAGCCGCGCAGGGCATCACGGTCGTGATCGCGACGGGTGACTCCGGTTCCGCGACCTGTGACGTTTACCCCGAGACGGCGGCGCAGTACGGCTTGGCCGTCAGCGGACTTGCCTCCACGCCCTTCAACCTGGCCGTCGGCGGAACGGATTTTGACGATGTGAACACGTGGTCCACGTACTGGAACGCCACGAACAACACCTCAACCCTGTCCTCCGCCAAGTCCTACATTCCCGAGATGACGTGGAATGATTCCTGCGCGCGGTCCGGGCTGTCCACCCTATGCGCGAGCGTGTCGAGCGCTGGCATCGATCTGATTGCCGGCGGCGGCGGGCCCAGTAACTGTGTCAATTCGACGGGCGATTTCCCGAACTTCACGTGCAGCGGAGGCTACCCGAAGCCTTCCTGGCAGAGTGGACTGGGCGTGCCCGGTGACGGCGCGCGCGACATACCGGACCTGTCTCTCTTCGCCGGCACCGGCCTCAACAGGAGCTTCTACGCCGTCTGCCAAGCCGATGCCTTGCCCCCCGGATACGCGTCCTGCGACCCCTATGCTTATGAGTGGTATTTCACGGGCGCCGGGGGAGCCTCGGCGTCCGCGCAAGTCTTCGCCGGTATCATGGCGCTGGTCAATCAAGCTCATGGCCGCCAGGGAAACGCGAATTACGTCCTGTACCCACTGGCCGCCAAGAGCGGAGCAAGCTGCAATTCCAGCACAGCTCCGGGAACTAGTACCACTTGCGTCTTCTACGACTTAAACCTTACCAAAGCGAGCAAGCCGTCGAACAACTCGGTGGCCTGCAAGGCCGGCACGCCAAACTGCAGTAACACCTCCAGCAGTGGTTATGGGATCCTGGTGTATCCCCCGGCTACGAGTTCACCTGCTTGGACCACGAACGCCGGGTATGACCGGGCCACGGGGCTGGGCTCGGTCAACGCCGCAAATCTTGTGAACAAATGGACTTCGGTCAGCTTCACGCCCTCGACGACCACCCTGTCACTTTCGACCGACCCGGCTACCAACCCCATCACGTTGACGCACGGCCAGCCGGTCAACTTCACGATCAACGTTGCCCCCCAGTCCGGCACCGGCACGCCCACCGGCGATGTTTCACTGATCGCGCAAACCAGCAGCAGCCAGTTCAGCTCAACTACCGGGATAAGCAGCTTCACCCTGAGTGGCGGCAGCGTCACCAGCGCGACCAATATGCTCCCCGGTGGGTCGTATAACGTGATCGCTCACTACGCGGGTAATGGAACGTATGGGGGAAGCGATTCCGACCCTGTCCCCGTGACGGTGAACACGGAAGGCAGCCTGACGACCATCGGCTTGGTGACCTTCAATTCCAGCACTGGGGTTCTCACTTACGGCGCCACGAGCGCCACATACGGATCTCCCTACCTGCTCCGCGTGGATGTCAGCAACAGCAGCGGTCAGTTGTGCGCGCCTTCCCAGTACCCGGCCATCGGAGTGCCCTCCTACCCATGCCCTACAGGACAGGTGACGGTGACCGACAACGGGAACGCGCTTGATCTCGGTACTTACAAGCTGAACAGCCAGGGCTACGTCGAGGACCAACCCATCCAGCTCACCGGGGGAACGCACCCTATTGCGGCCAGCTACGCCGGCGACAGTAGCTACAACCCCAGCACATCCAACAATACGATTACCATTACCCCCGCGCCTACTACGATCACGCTCAGCGGTCCGTCGTCCGCGGTGGGGACAACCGTCACCGTTGTGGCGACCATCAACACGCACAGCACTGGTGCCGGGCCAACAGGCACAGTGCAGTTCCTGAACAATGGCGTTCCCGTCGGCGATCCGATTTTGGTCTATGGGACTCCCTATTCGACCTCCACGGGCGCCTACGCCACTGCACAAACGACCCTCTATCCGTCTCTGCCCGTGGGTATGGACAGCATCACGGCACAATACAGCGGTGACGGCAACTACGCGGGCTCTACGACCTCGGCTCCGACCACGATCAACGTCACCGACTTCAGTATGTCGGCGAATCCAACCAGCATTACCATCCCGGCTCCAGGGCAATCCGGAACCTCCACCATCACTCTGACCCCTCTGAACGGATTCACGGGAACCATAAGTCTATCCTGTTGGACGGGGGTTCTCGGGATGGACTGCACATTCTCGCCCTCGTCAGTCAGCATCGCCGGCTCTTCGGCCGTGACAAGCGTGGTTACGATCACGACGACTGGGCCCGTCAATGCATCGTCCGCTACCCCGCAACGCGGAGTCCCCGTAGGTTATCGCCTTCCGATCGGATGGTCCTGGCTGTTGGCCGGGTCATTGGCCCTCGCGACGCTCATGAGTCTGGCCACGGCACGGCGGCGTTGGGCAACATGGCTGCTTGCAAGTGCGTTGGTCGTAGTAGGAATTTGGGCGGCCTGTGGAGGGGGTGGCAGCGGTCCCCCGCCTCCACCTCCGGCCCCCACCGTGAGCCTCTCGCCAGCCAGCCTCACGTTTGGCCAGCAGGGAATAGGCGTGACGAGTGCCCCGCAGACAGTGATTCTCTCCAATGCCGGCAGCGCCACGCTGAGCGTCTCGAGCGTCACTATTGGCGGTGCGAACGCTGGGGACTTCGCTCAGACGAATGGTTGCGGGAGCGTGGCTGCAGCGGCCAGTTGCGGGATCAACGTGGCATTCACGCCGTCAGCGACTGGGACACGCACAGCGTCGCTTGCAGTTGCCGACAACGCCAGCGGCAGCCCACAGACGGTCAGTTTGGACGGCACGGGGGTCCTGGCACCCATTGTGACCCTCTCTCCACAGAGTCTCACATTTGGCACGGTGAATGCAGGCTCAACCACCTCCCCAAAGACCGCTACACTCTCTAACACCGGCAGCGCCTCGCTGGGCATCTCGAGCTTCACCATGCAGTATGGAGACTGGACGGATTTTCACCAAACCAACAACTGCGGTACGGCTGTTCCGGCAGGATCGAGCTGCACGATCAGTGTGACATTCTCACCCCCGCTCAACCTTATCGGTTCGGTGTTCACATGGCTTACCATCACCGACAACGCCAGTAACAGTCCCCAGACCGCATACCTCAGCGCCACGGTTGTCCCACAGCCTACGCCACCCGGCACCTACTCGGTCAACGTATATGGCAACAGTGGGCCGTCCGGACACGGGGTACAGCTTTCGGTGACCATGCAATAAGCACGGGGCGGCGAGGAAAGTCGCGCTCGCTTCGGCGGGGCGAGCCAAGGGAGGATCTACTGGGCGGTCGCCACCTGCCTGTCGCTCACGCCTCGCACTGGCGGTCTCTCCGACTCCGGACTCGGCTCGTCACGCGCAACTATTCTTCGACAACGAGCTTGCCTTTCATCTTCCCGTGGCCCATGCCGCAGAACTCCGAGCACTTGAATTCGAACGTCCCGGTCTTGTCGGCGGTGAATTCGATGGTGGTCGCCTCGCCCTTCTTGAGCTTCTGATCGATGCCATAGGCCTCCAGCTTGAAGCCATGGTCGCGGTCAAGGGCCGTAATTATCAATTTGACGTGTTCGCCCTTCTTGACGGTAATGACGTTGGGATTGTACTCATACTTCTTCGCCGTCATCTGAATCTCATGCACTTCAGTCGGGGCCACGGGCCCCTGCGCAAGAGCAAGAACCGCTAAGAACGCTACCGGCACAATCACTACCAGGAATCTCCTCATCCTACCCATACGGTTATGCACTCCTCATTCTTGAGATTCGACCCTCGAACAGGTCGGCTTGAATCTTGGGGCTTGCCAGTTGTAGCGCCGAGCTTCAACTCGGCACCTGCCGACCTGAAGGTCGGCGCTACTTCGGCTCGCTGATAGCTGAAAGCCGGCGGCTGGTCGCTCGCTTACCACCTCAGGAGCGCGGCCTCGGCTGCTATACCCGGCCAGGCGGAAAGCCTCTTCCTGGGCAAACCGCAGGGGAGGATTCGCCGTGCCCACGGCGAGTATTGTGGGGTTCAGGAAGGACCCGCCTTCCTGACCATGCTGAGATTCGCCCGGCCCCTCCCTCGATGCCCGCAGTCATCGAAGGATACACGTGTAATCAGGCTCGTTCTGGAGGCAGAAGGCGCAACCCTCAAGTTGCGAGTCGGGGCAACCCTAGGTTGCGCCTTTTGCGCAGCCCTCGCCGCTTACTGTTTACACGGACCGTAATCCTTGGCTAAACCCTGGACGTGGAAAGACATTACGCCGGACTCGCTCTTTATTCTCTTTCCTTTGAGCGCTACTCTTTCGCCCGGCTGGAGATCGGTGCTGCCCGAGTCGAGAGCATAGGTCTGCTTGTCCTTTTCGTTCACAAGTTGCAGTCCGCTGCCTGCTACCTCGGTACAGCCCACGATCGAAGGCTTGTGAAGAGCCAAGTAGGCAATAGCAACCCCACCTGCCGCGGCGGCCCCGATGGCGATTCCGGTAGAGGAGCTATAGCCGCCCTTGGGCGGAGTGTACCCCCCGGACGCCGTGGTGCCACCTCCACCTCCGCCGTACTGAGCTAGCCCGAAGGTCGAGAACAACAGGCAAAACATCGTGACCATGGTTGGTCGAAACAAAGAACGAAGCGGCATACTTCCTCCTTTGATATGACCCACCCGACGCTAGTGATTTTAGTTCTAGCCCTGCAGGCCTCTTTGACGCACGAGGGACGTGAAGGGATGCCCGAGATTCTCGAGGCCGCGCGGAGGAGAGCCGCTGAAAGGGTTTGTTTTGGTGCATTCTTGGTTTAGAATCATTCCGCAATCTTTGACCGCAAAGAAGGTGCGCATGGTTACCAAAGAGCAAGTCATCGACGTTCTACATACGTGCTACGACCCGGAAATCCCCGTCAATCTCGTCGACCTGGGACTGATCTACGATGTCGAGATCGACGATGATCGCGTGAACGTGGTGATGACGCTCACCGCCCGGGGCTGCCCCGCGCACAGTTTCATCAGCGAGGACGTGCGGGCGCACTTGGCCGAGATTCCCGGCGTCAAGTCCGTCCATGTGCAAGTGGTCTGGGACCCGCCCTGGGACCCCAGTCGCCTGAGCGAGGCCGCAAAAAAGCAGCTTGGACTCCTGTAACGGGGTTTCCGGCTCCGCTTACACTTTGCGAGCCGGCGCTTCCGTCCATTGCGCTCGACGCCGTCGCTTTATGATCTTTGGTTGATCCTTCCCCAGATTCCCTATGCTACTAAGGCTGAGTTTCCTCGCTGCGCGCGAAGATATCTCCTCACCTGAGCAGTCTCTCCGTTTCCTCCTCGGCCAGCAGAGCCCCAACACAGAGGTCGCTGAGATGCTCCGTGTCCTCTGTTTTGAGGCTTGAGAGGCACGGAGGTCACTGAGAACTTCTTTTGGTTACGGCCAAAGGCCGCGTTTGATCCCTCTGGATGGCAGAAAGGCGCCCCAGGATGGGGTGCACTCGCAACACCTCGCGGCAGTTCAACGTACGACACACCGGAGCTTACAACGCGAGAGTTCGGACAACTTGTCCCTCTCACACCGGCATCCAAGTTCAAGGAGGTAGGGTGAAATGGATTCAGACCCGCGGTCCAACCTCTCACTTCAGTCCGGTCAAAAGGAGGCCAACGCTATGCGAACAAGCTTGTGGTTTAAGAGTATGTACCTTGTTTTCAGTGTATTAATGGGGTCGGCCCTGTTGACGGCCCGCACCCCCGCGCCCTGCCAAAGCGGCAAACCAACCACCGAATCCTCCAATTGGGACTTCCCGAAGGAGGCCTCTGAAATCCTCAGCCAAATCAGGGTCGATTCCTTCCAGATTCGCGATTCGGCCGCGCTGCTCAGGGTTGACGACCGTAATGCAGACCTCGTCGGCTGGCAGGCTGAGTCTGATCTTCTGAGTCAGCTCCGCGACCAAGTCAACCAGATGGACAGCAATATATGCCGGCTCCGCGCCATTGCACCTATGACTACCGCGGAACAGCAGCACGCCATCAACCGCATCCTCCCTCAGATGGTCGTAGTCACAAACGAAACGCAGTCGGCGATCCGTTTTCTCAACAACAACCACTTCTATCTGTGGGCTCCGCGCTATCACGAGTACGCCGTTGCCCTGTACAACTCCGCGAACCTTGTCAACCACGATCTGCAGAATCGCGGGTGGGAGTACACGGCGGCGCGTCATCAGACCCCCCAGACTTCGAAATCTTGATCCCTGAAGACTCTGATCTCGCGTTTTCCGGTCGCCGGGACGGGCCCCGGACCGTAGCCCTGTCCCGGCTGCTGCCGGTAATCTGCGTCTTCCGCAAAACCCTTCGCCCTCTTCCCCAGAACGCTCTTCCAGTTCTGAGGCACACTCGGTACAATGCTGCGCGGCTTTCCGGTTAACAATCCCTTTGCGAGGGGCGAGGTCCGACCTTCATGAGCGGAATCACGGATCAGCAAGTTGAAAAGTACATCTATTCTCTCCTGCCGGCACGCGACCCCCAGCTTCGCAAGATGGAGAAATACGCTGCGCTGCACGATGTACCCATCGTGGGTCCGGCCTGCGCGCGCGTGCTTTATCAACTGGCGCGGCTGATTCACGCCCGGCGCGTCTTCGAACTGGGCTCCGCCATTGGTTATTCCACACTGTGGTTGGCGCGCGCCGTGGGTCCGCGGGGGAGGGTCTATTACACCGACAACGACCCGGAAAACGCGCGTCGTGCGGAAGCCCATCTCCGGCGCGTCGGCGTCCTTAACCGCGTGCGCATCCTGGTGGGAGACGCGCTCGCGTCGCTCGAGTCCACGAAAGGTCAGTTCGACCTGATCTTCAACGACGTGGATAAGAGTGCTTACCCGGAAGTCTTCCGCTTGGCGTTGCCGCGTCTGCGCACGGGCGGGTTGTTCATCACTGACAACGTTCTGCTTTCGGGGCACGTGGCCCGCCCGGCCGCGAGAGGCGACGGGCGCACGCGCGCCGTACAGGAATTCAACCGGTTGATCTACCGTTCTCCCCGCTTATTCACGACGATTCTACCCCTGCGCGACGGGCTGGCCGTCAGCCTTAAAGTTCACTGACAAGTGCCCTGTGCCCTTTCCGGTCAGGCGCGGAACAGATTGCGCATCAGGAAGAAGAGGTTGGCGGGCCGCTCGGCGAGCCGGCGCATGAAGTACGCGTACCACTCCCGCCCGAAAGGAACGTACACCCGCACTCGCCAGCCCTGTTTGAGGAGCTCCCGCTGCAGTTGGCGGCGAATGCCGTAGAGCAATTGGAATTCGAATTTGTCCGGAGGGATGCCCTGCGCGCGCGCGAACGCCTCCGTGGCGGCGATCAGTCGGTCGTCGTGGGTGGCCACGGCGTGATACACCCCGCTGGTCAGGAGCTTCTCCATCAGCTTCTGAAAGTTCCTGTCTACATCCCGCTTGCGGGGAAAAGAAACGTCCGGCGGTTCCTTGTACGCGCCTTTCACCAGGCGGAGGCGCGCGCCGCACTTGAGAAGTTCATCCACGTCCGCCTCCGCGTGGAAAAGGTAAGCCTGGATGGCGATTCCCACCACGTCGCGCGGCGCATCCACGGCGCGAAACACCCGCAAGGTCGCCTCTGTGAACACCGAGCCTTCCATATCGACGCGCACAAAATTCCGGTGTTGCGCCGCTCGCGCGGCGAGCAGCCCCAGATGCCGCCGCGCCAGCGCTTCGTCAATGGCCAGACCCAGTTGGGTGAGCTTGATGGAGACATGCGAGTCCAGCTTCTCAGCCGCGAGGCGATCCAGCAGTTCGAGGTAGACCCGGCAGGCCGCCTCGGCTTCCGCCGCTTCGTGAACGCTTTCCCCGAGGTAATCGAGCGTCACCATGAAACCCTCGGCCTTGAGCCTGCGAATGGCGCGCAGGGCATCCTCGAGTTCTTCGCCGGCAATGAATCGCGAAGCCAGACGTCGCCCTACGGCGTATCGAGTGAGGAGTTTCTTGGGACTTTCGCACTCGGAGAGATAGAGCAGGAAGGAACGGAGCATAAGCAGAGATGGAACAGTATAAGTTGCGGGGGCAGAATGCAAGATGCGGATGGGGCGGCAGGACTTCCTGTCGTCCCGAGAAAAGGTCCGGTCAGCGCGCGCGGACGCGGCCGCCTGCCCCCCAGGACCTGGACCTTTCACTCAGGGTTCGGCTTCCAGGAATCTCTCGGCCTCCATCGCGGCCATGCAACCTGATCCCGCCGCCGTGATGGCCTGCCGATAAACACGGTCTTTGACGTCGCCGGCTGCAAAGACGCCGGGGACGTTGGTTTTCGATCCTTCGCGCGTGATGAGATAGCCGAGGTCGTCCATCTCCAGTTGCCCGCGGAACAGGCCGGTGTTGGGCTCGTGGCCGATGCCGATAAAGACTCCGTCCACAGCTTTGAGCGTTTCTTCCCGGGTCTTAACGTTCCTGAGCTTAATTCCCGTCACCTCGCGTTTTTGCGCGTCCAGGATGTCCTCTACCACCGAGTTCCAAATGAACTTGATCTTCTCGTTCCGGAACAAGCGGTCCTGCATGATCTTGGAGGCGCGCAACTGGTCGCGGCGGTGGACGACGTTCACCTGCGTGGCGTAACGCGTCAGGAACAGCGCGTCTTCCGCCGTCGTGTCACCCCCGCCGACCACCGCGACTTCCTTCCCGCGGAAGAAGTAACCATCACAAGTGGCGCAGGTGGACACCCCGTGCCCGAGCAGCCGGCGCTCGGATTCCAGCCCCAGAAGCTTTGCCGAAGCCCCCGACGCGACGATGAGCGTACGGGTCTCGATTCGCTCCTTGCCCACCTCGAGCACAAAGGGCCGTTGGCTAAGATCCGCGCGCGTCACGTGGCCTTCCCTGAACTCGGCTCCGAACTCGCTAGCCTGCTTCTGCATCAGCTCGATCAGTTCCGGTCCCTGCACGCCCTGGGGGAATCCCGGGAAGTTCTCGACCAGTGTCGTCAGGGTCAACTGCCCGCCGGCTTCCGCACCGCGGATCACCAGCGGCTTCAAATTGGCCCGCGCCGCGTAAATCGCCGCGGTCAGACCCGCGCACCCCGAACCGATAATCACCACGTTGCGCATGTTAGGTTCAGTCTCCAATCGTGAATTGCGCCGCGAAGTCTATGTTACTCGATGCCTTCCGCTCCGTACAGTCGCTTCTCGGGTAGTGTCCTAATTTGAAAAGCTGCGCTCGAGGGAGTTGTGCAGGGGGTCGGAGCTTCAGCTCCGACAGGATCGGGCCGCACGTAGTCGGGGGCTTTAAGCCCCTGAAGCTTCAGGGCCTAAAGGCCGCGTCTGAAGTCTTGGCTATTGTCGGACCTGAAGGTCCGACCCCCTTTCTGGAATTCACTCCACATTGGGACACTACCACTTCTCGCGCCGCCAGCGCCCCGGCCGGCCTGACCTGGCATCCTGCCGGCAGTGCCAGCCATTTGCGCCTCTCTCCTATTTGATGCTAAAAGTAACCTTTTGTTTCGGCCCGTGCCAGGAACACCCCGCCCGCGCGGCAGAAAGAGCCCGTGATGGAAGCCGTTGTTTTCGAACAGGTCAGCAAGCGCTTCGACT
The DNA here is from genome assembly GCA_020073545.1 of Terriglobia bacterium. Lineage (GTDB taxonomy): Bacteria > Acidobacteriota > Terriglobia > UBA7540 > UBA7540 > Bog-366. The sequence continues at coordinate 17,596 of JAIQEZ010000087.1, forward strand.
CCGTCGTCGCCGTCGACAACCTCAGCCTGCGCGTCGGGCAGGGCGCGGTCTTCGGACTGCTGGGCCCCAATGGCGCGGGAAAGACCACCTCCCTGCGGATGATCCTGCACATCCTGGCGCCCGACGAAGGAACCATCCAAGTGCTCGGGCAGGCAGCGAGCGGCCGCACGCAGGACCTGATCGGATACCTCCCCGAAGAACGCGGATTGTACGCGCGCATGAAGGTACGCGAGGTCTTGGTTTTTCTCGCGGCGCTGAAAGGATTGAGTGAGGTGGAAGCGCTGAAGCGGGTTCGCCAATGGCTTGAGCGCCTGGAGCTGGCCGCGTGGGCGGAAAAGAGAATCAACGACCTTTCCAAGGGAATGCAGCAGAAAGCACAATTCATCGCCGCGGTGATTCACCAGCCTCCGCTGCTGATTCTCGACGAACCCTTCTCCGGCCTCGACCCCGTCAACGCCACGCTGATCAAAGACATCATGCTGGAGCTGCGCGCGCAGGGCTCCACCATCATCCTTTCCACGCACCGCATGGAGCAAGTGGAGATGATGTGCGATGCCATTTGCCTTATCAGCCGCGGGCGCAGCGTCCTGGCTGGCGACTTGCGCGCCATCAAGCAGTCCTATGGCAAGAATACTCTGCGCATCGAGTATTCCGGCGATGACAATTTCCTCGACCTGCCGCACCTGGTGGAAAAGCTCAACCACTTCGGCGCCGTGGTGGAGGCCAAACTGCGTCCGGGCGCCGACCCTCAGGAGATCCTGAAGGCTGCCGTCGCGCGCGGCGTGCGCCTTTCGCGCTTCGAGCTGGTCGAGCCGCCACTGCACGATATCTTCATCGAAAAAGTCTCGGAGGGGCATGCGTAAAATCTGGCTGGTGATCAAACGCGAATACCTGACGCGCGTCCGCAGCAGGGGATTCATCCTCAGCACGGTGGGGCTGCCGCTTTTCAGCGTGGGGATATTCGCCGTCACGCTGGCCCTGGCGACGCGCCAGACCGACCACACCCTGAAGATTTCCATTGCGGATAATCTTGGCGGCCTCGCCCCGGAAATCGTCGCGGAATTGCAGGAGAACTTGCCGGACGGACAGCCACTCTACCAGGTGGTACGCACTTGGGATCGCCCCCCGTCCGAAAAGAAGGTTCAAGAGGAGTTGAGCGAACAGATTCGTCGGGGCCAGCTCGACGGCTTTCTCGAAGTGCCGAAAGATATTCTGGAGGGCAACATTGCGACCTTCCATTCCCAAAGCCCGGAAGATTTTCAAACCAACCGAGACATTAACCGCGCCATCGACAATGCCGTCATCGCGCGTCACCTCAGCGACCGGGGGATTTACGTCGACAATCTCAGCGACGTCGTGCGTGGCGTGGAACTCTCCCTCGTGCGGGTTACGAGGACGGGGGAGGCTCAGGAAAAAGGGCAGGGACTTCTCGTGCGGCTATCGATTGTCATGATCCTCTACATCACGTTGTTGGCCTATGGCGTCATGACCATGCGCTCGGTGCTGGAAGAAAAAACCACCCGCATCATCGAGATCCTGGCCTCCTCGGTCAAGCCCTCCCATCTGTTGGGCGGAAAAATCCTGGGCGTTGCCGCGGTGGGATTGACGCAATACCTGATTTGGACACTGAGCGCAGCTCTCATCTTCGCCTACGGAGCGGCGGTGGGCTCCGCGTTCCTGCCGGGGACGTCGGTGCCGAGCTTCCGCCTTCCAGCCTCCTTCCTTGTTTATCCGCTCATCTTCTTCCTGGCTGGATACTTCCTTTACGTGTCGCTCTACGCTGCCCTGGGAGCCATGGTTTCCAGCGAGGAAGAGTTGCAGCAGCTGCACCTTCCCGTCACCATGCTGCTCGTCCTCTGCGTCATCCTCTCTCCCATCATCATGCGGGATCCCAACTCGCCGCTGGCGGTGACCCTCACAATGATTCCTCTCTTCTCTCCCATTCTGATGGTCTTTCGTATTACGGTGCAGACGCCGCCCTTCTGGCAAATCGCCCTCTCCCTGGCCCTCTGCGTCCTGACCACGGTGGGAGTTGTGCAACTGTCCGCAAAAATCTATCGGCTGGGCATCTTGATGTACGGGAAGCGGCCTTCGCTCGCGGAATTGCTCCGCTGGCTGCGCTATACGTAGCCCCCAGCTCTACGCCTCGTCAAGGGACGTGACCGTGCAGAGCCGGAACGGCACGTCCTGCTCCTGGCCGCACTCCGCGTTCTCGCAGATCAATTCGAATTTGTTCGGCCAGCCGTTGCCTTCGTGAAGGCCGTGCCGGAAGGAGTCTTCTGCCCGCAGCTTGCAGACTCCCACTCCACATGAAAGACCTGCATGATTCTCTCCCCAAGGATCTCGCGTCACCCGGCCTTCGACAAGGCTGCTCCAGGTTCACGCTGCGTGGTATTCCCAGAGCGCGCGGTAATAGAGCATCAAGCGAATGGGTTCGCAGCTCTCCGGAATTTCGGCGAAGGTGTAGCGGTTGTACCCGATGCTACGGAACAGCGTGAAAAGCTCGCGCCAGGGGTAAGGCTTCTGCCATTGCGGCAATCCGGCAGCCCCGGTGTGCGGCATGGCCTTGTCCGATTTTCCCCAGGGAGCTTCCGTGCGCCAGAGCTCGTTGATGTGGCAGCTCCGGATCCAGGGTTTGAGCAGATCGAACGACGCCTTCACGGAGCCGTCAACTACGTCGTTATCGTTGGAATTCCAGCAGGCCCCGACCGCGGGATGGCTCGCGACGGTGAGCATCTGGTGCATGTTGGAAGGAAGCTCCGTTCCCTCTCCATGCGCTTCCACCCAGATTTCCACGCCGTGGTCGCGCGCGATGTCGCCACACCGGGTGAGCGCGTGGCCGATCTGCTCGAGTGTTCTGTCGTGCGGAACGTCGCGGGGGAATCCATTGGGCCGCACTTTCACGCCCAGGCAACCCAGGTCCTGTGCCAGCTCGCACCAGCGCTGCGTCTCGGCAATATTCTTCTCGACGATGGCCGGGTCCGGCGACTCGTATTCACAAGTGGTGCCCAGACTCACCAGGCGGACCCGCGAATCGGCAAAACGCTGTTTCACTTCCGCGCGGCGCGCTTTGTTCAAGGAGACTTCCACGCCGTGCTTGTGCGTGGTGCGCAGTTCCACGCCTTCAAAACCGGTCTGCTCGCAGTTCTTGATCAGCGTGTCGAGGTCCCAGTCTTTCGCCAGGTTGTACGTGACCAATCCCAACTTGAAAGGTGGCGCGGAGGGCGCGGCGTCCGAAAAGGGAGCGTTCGCACCCTTGGCGAGAATGCCACCGTGTTCTACCGTTCCCAGTGTGCTCAAACTCGCCGCAGAGAGAACTCCGGTCTTGAGAAAGGCCCGTCTTCCCGATTTGCGCATCTTCTTCTCCTTTGGTGCCTGGCCGTATTGGGCTGGCGCTTCCGCGTGGTGACGCTCCAGACAAGCGCGCATTCTACTCTGTTCGAGTTTTCCGAAGATAGAGGTGACTTTGCACTCTGGCGTGATGTTGAAGCTGTCTCAACACTCATAAAATTGTGGTTTCTACTGTGAATAACCACTCACTTACTCCGTGATATAGTGCGGAATACCGTATGTCGACATACCCTCCGTTGGGCCGCCGTACAGCACAGCAACCCGCGCCGGACTCGCTCGGCGCGTGCGTCCCGCCAATTCGCTACGAGCCTGGGCCTTTTCACTTATAATAACTGGGGCAGTGCGGTCGAAAGGCGCATTCATGATCCTGGTCATCGACAACTACGATTCCTTCACCTACAACCTTGTCCAGTATCTGGGAGAGCTGGGCGCCGATCTCGAGGTAGTGCGGAACGATCAGACCACCGTGGAGGTCATCGAAAAGCAGACCCCCGAGCGGATCGTGATTTCACCCGGTCCGAAGACGCCTTCGGAAGCCGGAATCTGTCTCGAAGTGATAAGAGCTTTCGCAGGGCGGATACCCATTCTGGGGGTCTGCCTGGGCCATCAGGCCATCGGGCAAGCCTTCGGTGGCCGAGTGATTCGCGCGCCGGAACTCATGCATGGCAAGACCAGCGAAATCCGCCACGACGGCAAGACCATCTTCCAGGGATTGCCGAACCCCTTTCCCGCCACCCGTTACCATTCGCTGATCGTTGAGCGCTCGAGCCTCCCCCCCTGCCTGGAGATTTCCGCTAGCACCTCGGACGGGCTCATCATGGGGCTTCGCCACAAGGAGATGAAAGTGGAAGGCGTGCAGTTTCACCCCGAGTCCGTCCTGACCGACGCGGGCAAGCAGCTCCTCAGCAATTTCCTGCGCTTGTAGAACAACAGTGACAAGTGAAGAGTGCCAAGTGACAAGCCAGCATTCTCACACGCCAACGGTTCTGAATCTATTTGCTCGCCACTAGTCACTTGTCACTTTTCCTAAAGCGCTGGGTGAATTCCGCGAGCGCCCGGAGCTTGGCGCGCGCCGCGCCCGAATCAATGTCTCGGGCGGCTCGCTCCACGCCTTCCGCAAAGCTCTCCGCCTTGCCCGCCAGCGTGAGTGCCGCCGCGACGTTTGCCAGCACCACGTCGCGATGGGGGCCGCGCTCACCCTCCAGTACCCGGAGGAGCAGCCGCGCGTTGGTCGCGGCATCCCCGCCCAGCAGTTGTTCAAGCGAGGCGCGTGGCAGGCGGAACTCTTCCGGTTCGAGGTCGCGTGTCTCGACCCCGGCAGCGTGGCTGGAAGAAAGTCGGGTCGGCCCCGTGGTGGTGATCTCGTCGATGCCGTCGGAGCCCGCCACCACGTACGCTTGGCGCGTGCCCACCGCCTGGAGCGTTTGCGCCATCATTTCCGTGCGTGTGGCATCGTACACGCCCACCAACTGCACCGTCGCGGCCAGGGGATTCGTGAGCGGGCCAAGAAGATTGAAAACACTTTTGGTCCTCAAGCTTCGCCGCGCATTCATCACGTGCTTCATGGCAAGGTGGAGGCGTGGAGCAAACAGAAAGACCATGCCGACCTCGTCGAGACAGTCGGGAATCCGCTCGAGTGGTAGATCGATCTCGACACCCAAGGCTTCCAGCACGTCCGCGCTGCCGCAGCGGCTGGAAATCGAACGGTTGCCGTGCTTGGCCACGCGCACTCCCGCCGCCGCCGCCACCAACGCCGCCGCGGTCGAGACGTTGAAGGTTCCCCGCCCGTCGCCGCCCGTGCCGCAGGTGTCAAGCAGCGGCTCGCGATGCGAAACGCTTTCCAGATCCACTCCGGCCGCGCGCAACGCCTCGGCCGCGTGGGCACGCATCACCTCGGCGAATCCCACCAGCTCTTCCGCCTGCTCGCCCTTGTCGCGCAACGCGGCGAGAAAAGCCACAATCTCCTCGTCCGGCACGGAGCCCGACAGGAGCAGTTGCATCACCTCGCGGGATTCTGCGCGCGTCAGGTGCTTGCCCTTTGCGATTTTCTCGATTGCCTCGTGTATCGTCATGCGCTTGCCGCGAGAAACGGATAGGTTTGCATTCCCCGCCTGGATTTTCTATACTGCCAGATTTCGTGGTGAATGCAACAAGGTGCTCTGTGGAGCGTTGTCCTCGCCGGAGAGTTTTGCTCAGCAGCGAATTGCCCCCAGAGAGCCTTTGCTGACAACTCACGGTTGACAATGGGCAACGGACCACTGACAACGGACAACCGACAGCCTTAAATGAAAATCCACGAATACCAAGCCAAGCAAACTCTCGCGCGATTTGGCGTGGCCACGCCGCGCGGCGAGGTCGCCTTCAATCCCGAGGAAGCGCGTGCCATTGCAGAGCGGCTGGGCGGCACGGTAGTGGTAAAAGCCCAGATTCATGCCGGCGGCCGTGGCAAAGCCGGCGGGGTGAAACTTGCTCACGGCCCGCACGACGCGGAGGCCGTGGCGCGCCAGATGCTCGGCAAAAAGCTGGTCACGATTCAGACCGGCCCGGAAGGTCGCGTGGTGAAGCGCGTCCTGATCGAAGAAGGCTTGGAGGTGGCGCGCGAACTTTACCTCGGCATCGTCATCGATCGCGCCTCGGGCAGGCCGGTGTTCATGGGCTCGAGCGAAGGTGGCGTGGAAATCGAAGTCGTGGCCGCCGAGCACCCGGAGAAGATCCTGAAGGAATTCCTCGATCCCGCCGTCGGCTTCCAGCCCTTCCAGGCGCGCAAGCTGGCGTTCGGCCTGGGACTGGAGGGTAAGCTGGTGAACGAGGCGGCGCGTTTCTTCGCGAACCTTTATCGCGCTTTTGAGGCCACGGACGCCTCGCTGCTCGAGATCAATCCCTTTGTCATCACGCGCGACGGCCGCCCGCTGGCGCTCGACGCCAAGATGAACTTTGACGACAACGCGCTCGGCCGCCACCCCGAAATCCGCGAACTGCGCGACCTGGATGAGGAAGACCCGCTGGAAGTGAAGGCGTCGAATTATGGTCTCAACTACATCCGCCTGGACGGCGACGTGGGCTGCATGGTGAATGGCGCAGGCTTGGCCATGGCGACCATGGATATCATCCAGTACGCGGGCAGCCGCCCAGCGAATTTTCTGGACGTGGGCGGCGGCGCGAACGAAGAACAGGTGCGCCACGGCTTCGAAATCATTCTGAGCGATGCGAACGTACGAGCCGTTCTCATTAATATCTTCGGCGGCATCATGCGCTGCGATATCGTCGCCAAGGGGGTGGTGGCCGCGGCGAAAACCTTGGGGATTAGAGTGCCCATCGTCGTGCGCCTGGAAGGCACCAACGTCGAACTGGGCCAGAAAATTTTGCGCGAA
>JAIQEZ010000088.1 GCA_020073545.1 Terriglobia bacterium
GTGGTCCTGCCGGGCGAGATCATGCGCGTCTTCATCCTGAAGGAAGGCAAGGAATACAACCAGGGCGTCGCTTACCTGGATGACGGCACCATGGTGGTGGTGGACAACGCCAGGAAAATGATTTCCAAGACGATCGACATTTCCGTGACCAGCGTCCTGCAGACCACGGCCGGCAAGATGATCTTCGGCAAGTACGATGAACGAAGACCCATGGTCGAGGCGGTCAACCAGTAAGCGGGGGTCCTTACGGCAAGCAGGGCGACGGACGCCGGGAGCGTTCCGTCGCCTTTCTTTTCCTGCGAGCATCTGTGATGTGTAGGCAGTCGTTGGTGGTTGCCAACGGAACCCAGAACGCGTGAGGCTGAACCACGGAGAGTGCATGAGCGTTTTGGCCATTATTCCGGCGGCGGGTATGGGCGTCCGCATGGGCGGCGGTACGCCCAAACAGTTCCTCTCCCTCGAAGGTGTGCCCATTTTTGTGCATACGCTGCGGAAGTTTGTCTCTTCCGACGCCGTGGATGAGATCTTTCTGGGCTTGCGCGTCGAAGACATGGAGCGAGCCTCTAAGGAAATCGACCGCGAGCACTTTTCGAAGTCCGTACGCCTGGTGCCCGGCGGGGCGACGCGGCAGGAGACTGTGGCACGGTGTCTCGATCAGGCGCCCGCCGCCACAGAAGTGGTGGCCGTCCACGACGCCGTACGCCCCTTCATCGATCTCGAAATGATCCGGCGTGTGGTGGAAGCCGCACGCAAAGATGGCGCGGTCATTCTGGGCATCCCCAGCGTGGATACGGTGAAGCAAGTAGAGCGTCAAATCATTCTGGGAACCATCCCGCGCGAGCGCATCGTGCTGGCGCAGACACCTCAGGCCTTCCGTTACAGCCTCCTGCACGAGGCGGTCGAACGCGCCTTGGCGGAAGGCTTCAACGGTACCGACGAATCCAGTCTGCTGGAACACCAGGGCCACAACGTAACGGTACTGATGGGATCAGATCGGAACATCAAGATTACCAAACCCTCCGACCTGCCTCTGGCCCGCCTCTACATCGCCCAGGAACGCGAGCACATCCAGGGTGGCGCCTGATTTGGGGAGTATGAGTCCTTCACGAGACGCGCAAAAACCCGCGGCGAGCAGTTCGCAATTTCGGTTGCGTGCCGGCATTGGGAACGATCTTCACCGACTCGTGACAGGTCGCAAGCTGATCCTGGGCGGTGTGCGGATCCCGTTTGAGAAAGGTCCGGTCGGCCATTCCGATGGCGACGTGCTCGCCCACGCCGTCTGTGACGCCTTGTTGGGGGCGGCCGCTCTCGGCGACATCGGGCGGCATTTCCCCAACACGTCTGCTCGTTGGAAGAACGCTCCGAGCCTGCTCTTCCTGCGTCGAGTGCGCCAATTGCTCGCTGCCGCCGGGTGCACCATCGTCAATATCGACGTTACCGTCGGGCTCGAACGGCCGAAGCTCGCTTCCCACATTCCTCGCATTACCCGCAGGGTAGCGGTAGCTCTCGGCTTGAAACCCGACCAGGTCAGCGTGAAAGCCAAAAGCGGCGAAGGTCTGGACGCGGTCGGCCGCGGTGAGGCCATCCGCGCTGACGCCGTGGCCCTGATCCAAGTCCGTCGACCCTAAGGCCGGCCTGAGAACTCCCTGCGCCCACCTCGAATGAGCTCGCGCCTGTCACTGCAGAGAGACGAACACGCATTCGCCGCCCCGCCCAAGTATGCTAACCTTTTGAAGTGGACCTCCTAACATGCAGAGAGACTTGAGCGCACTGGCAGAGCGAACCTACGATCTCGCGATCATCGGCGGCGGGATCAACGGGGCGGCGACGGCGCGGGAAGCGGCGCTGCGCGGCCTGAAGGTGGCGCTGTTTGAGGCGCGCGACTTTTCGAGCGGCACCTCCAGCCGCTCGTCGAAGTTGATCCACGGCGGGCTGCGCTATCTCGAACAGTTCGATTTCAAGCTCGTGCACGAATCCCGCACCGAGCGGCGCACTCTGCTCGCCCTGGCGCCTCACCTGGCCTGTCCCTTGCCTTTCGTCCTGCCGATCTATCGCGGTGACCCTTACTATCCGCTCAAGATTCGTGTGGGGCTCTCGATTTACGACCTGCTCGGCAACCTGGGCCGCGCGGACCGCCATCGGATGTTGAGCCGCGAGGAGGCCCTCCGGCTGATTCCCGGACTGCGATCGGAAAACCTGCGCGCGGCGGCGGTTTACTACGACTCCGAGACTGATGACGCGCGCCTGACGCTCGAAATGATTCTGGCTGCCGCCGAGCGCGGCGCCAACGTGGCCAATTACGCGGAAATTCGCGCGCTCGAGACTTCCGCGTCAGGGCAATCTCCCGAAATCGTTTCCGCGGAGGTCGAGGACCGCCTCACCGGTCGTCGCCATGAACTCGCGGCGCGCTTTTGGGTGAACGCCGCAGGGCCGTGGGTGGATCACGTGCGCGCACTCTTGCCGGGGTTCGATGGCACAAAAACCGTCCGGCTCACCAAAGGCACACACTTGATCCTGCCGGGAGTGGACCCGGACCACGCGCTCTTTGCCGCCATCCTTCCCGGTGACCGGATTTTCCTGATGCTGCCCTGGCACGGCCACGCGCTGCTGGGAACCACGGACACGGACTTTGACGGCGACCCCGCCAACGTCCAGCCCGACCGCGCCGACACTGATTATTTGCTCGCTGCCGTGAACCGCGTGCTGCGCCGGCCGTTCAGCGCCCGCGACGTGCGGGGCAGCTTTGCAGGGCTGCGCGCCTTGGCGATTGAGCCCGGCCGAAGCGCTTCCGAGAACACTCGCGAGTATCGCTTTCACGAAGAACCCGGGATCAAGAACTTCGTCTCCGTTTGCGGGGGCAAGCTGACGACCGCCCGCGCGCTGGGCGAAAAGCTGGTCGACCGCATCGCCGCGCAACTGGGCGCGGCCACCACCTCTGCCCAGGCGAGCCGCACTACTCCGCTGCCGGGCGGGAACACGGGGTCATTTGAGGATTTCGTCAGAAAGGCAATGGACGAAGCCGGGAAGGATTTCGGCGTGCCGGCGCAAATCGCCGAAAGGATTGTTCGGACCTACGGCAGCCGCTGGCAACAAGTGCTGGGGCCGATCCGTGAAAGCCCCGCACTAGCCGAGCCGCTCGCTGGGAATCCCCCACTGCTCAGGGCAGAGGTCCAGTTCGCCATCCGTCACGAAATGGCCGCGAATGTCGAAGACTTCCTGGTGCGGCGCTCCGGTCTGAACTGGCTCGCGGCGTGCTCGCTGCGCGAGGCGGCTCCCGCAGTGGCGGAGATCTTTGCACGGGAACTAGGCTGGAGCCCCGAGCGCCGGCAAGCCTCGCTCGCGGCCTTCGCGCGCTGTTGCTCCCTGCCGACCAGTCCATAGCCCTCGGCTTGAACCAACATGGTCGCTCTCTCACCTATCCTGAAGCGCGTTCTCGAGCGTCGCGCAGCGCCGCTCCTTTGGCCGCCCCTCAAGATCGGTCACCGGGGCGCGGCAGGCGAAGCGCCGGAGAATACCCAAGCTTCGTTTGAACTGGCTTTGCGCCAGGGCGCGGACGGAATTGAATTCGATGTTCAACTCTCTTCCGACGGCGTTCCCGTGGTCATCCACGATCCCCGCCTCAACCGCACGACCTCCGCGAGCGGCTGGGTGCACGAACATCGGGCGAGTGTGCTGCTGCGGCTCGATGCGGGTTCCTGGTTCAACCGCCGGTTTCCTTCCCGCGCACGCGAACGTTATGCGGGCGCACGCGTTCCCTTGCTTTCGGAAGTCCTCGCGTGGGTGAGCGCCCGCCAGTGCGTGGCGTTCGTCGAAATAAAGGACCTTGCGCCCGGCGTGGAGGCCAAGATCCTCAAAGAGATCGACCGCGCCGGCGTGTGGCGTCTGGTGCGCGTGCTCTCCTTTGACCTGCGCACGCTCCAACGCGTTCGACATTTGAACCCGCAAGTCCGTCTCGGCCTGGACGTCTCCCGCCGCCTGTTGGCGATCCGCCAAGCTGAGACGCTGGGGGCGGGGACGTTGCTGCCGCATTGGGCGATCGCCTCGCGGCGATTTATTCGCCACGCGCACCGCGAGTCGCTGCAAGTCATTCCCTGGACAGTCGACAGCCCGCGTCGCATGCGACGCAAGATTTTGGATGGCGTGGACGGCATCATCACGAACCGTCCGGCCAGGCTCACCGAGGTTGTGGCTCGCCTGGAGAAGGCGCGGCGCGAATCGGGACGATGAAGAAGCTCGCGGGTGAGGACGAATATTGTGGCGCTTCTCCGGCTTGGTTATAATCCCGCGCGTTCACGCTATGGCCAAGACGGCGCCCAAAATCGCCAAGAAATTCTCGATCACCGGCCGGGTCCAGGGTGTAGGTTTCCGCTATTTCGCCGAGCATTGGGCCAGTCAACTCGGCATCTGCGGATACGTGAAGAACCTCTGGGACGGCAGCGTGGAGGTCTACGCCATCGGCGACCCGGTTGCCCTCGCGGAACTCAAACGTCAACTAGCGGAAGGGCCGCGCAGCGCACACGTGACCAACATCATGGAGTCGGATGAGCCCGTAGACAAGCGATACAACTACTTCGTCATCGAGGGCGGTTGGTAGGCGACATCCATACCAAGGGAGGAAATGTGATCGATCTTAAGAAACTGATTCGCGAAATCCCCGATTATCCCAAGCCCGGCATCCTGTTCTACGACATCACCACGCTGCTGAAAGACCCTGTCGGGCTGCACTGGGTCGTCGACGTGCTCGCCAATTCTTTTCTGGCGCAGAAGATTGACCAGGTCATCGGCATCGAGGCGCGGGGGTTCATCTTCGCGCCCATGGTCGCCTATCGGCTGAATGCGGGATTTGTGCCGGCGCGCAAGCCTAACAAGCTGCCCGCGGAACGCGCCAAGGCGTCCTACAGCCTGGAATATGGATCGGACGCGGTGGAAATTCACCGCGACGCCATCCGTCAGGGACAGGAAGTGTTGATCATCGACGATCTGCTGGCGACCGGGGGAACCGCCGCCGCCACGGCCCGGCTCGTGGAATCGTTGGGCGGCCACGTGGCCGGTTTGGGATTTGTGATCGAATTGGAGGAGTTGAAGGGCCGCGCGAAGTTGGGCAAGTACCAGATTTATTCTGTTCTGAAGTATTGAACAGCAGTTGAAGGTTGAAAAGTTGAAGAGTCGAAAGGGGCTGGGTCTCCGTTTCAAGCTTCAACTTTCAACTCTTGCCCGCACTCACTCATCGCGCTAGCCTTACGTGGGTTCCTCCTGCGCGGGCCGTGCCGCCTTCAGAATCTCATCCAGGAAAAACTCTTCCGGCATCGAACCTTCGATGTAGGACGCCTCGTTAATAACGATCTTGGGGACGGCGTAAACGCGGTGCTTGCTGGCGAGGTCAGGGAATTCCGTGGCTTCGATGCCATCCGCGCGGACGAGGTCGCTCTCCAGGGCGAACTGGTAAGCCAGGCGCACGGCCTGCGGGCAGTGGGGTCAGGTCGGGGTGACGAAGACTTCCAGGTGAAGCGGCCGGGTGAGTTGGGTCAGCTTCGCGCGGGTCTCCGGCTGCAATCCCGAATCACCCTTGGAAACTGCCAGGATCGCCTCGAGCAGCGTGGAGAACTCATACCCCGCGGGCAGGCCGAAGAAGCGGATGCCGAAATCCTTGCCGTTGCGGACAATGGTGGCGGGAACTTTATCCACCGCATATTCCGTCACCTTCTCCTTGTCGAGCAGAAAATTGTAGGTCTCGAGCGAGAGCTTGTTGGAAAGTTGCGCAAGCTCCTCGAGCAACTGCCGGGCTTCGCGACCGTATTCCACATTCAATTCCTGGGTGAAATGAACCAGCTTGACCGGGTTCACCATCTCCTGGAGTCTGGCGCGGATTTCCGCAACGTCCGAATCGCCAATCAGTCCCATGGATTCTCCTTGCCAACACACAACGAGGCGTCGCAGATCAGCCTGAGGCGGTCTGCCAAGCTGCCTGCAGGTTCAGATGCGCGAGGAGGGGAAGAGTTCCAGGAAATGACGGGTGGGGGCGCGCTCTTGCTCGATTTGCCCGCCTTCGCCATAACCACAAGTCAAAAGCAGGTAGCGCCGAGTTCGCGTTTTTCGAACAACTCGGCTTTTCTCTGATGAACTCCACACGCGAGCCGCAGACTTCGAAAACCACGAAGTCAGCGCTGCCAGGCTATTTACTATTCACCATTCACCATTTCTCTTAGCTCTCCGCTTCCGCGTCGAAGCCGAACTTTTTCATTTTGTAACGGAGCGCGTCGCGCGAGATATCCAGCAGCTTGGCGGCGTGGGTCTGGTTGCCGCTGGTCTGCTTAAGCGCCAAGCCCACCAATTCGCGTTCCACCTCTTCGAGCGAGGTGCCCTGCTTAGGCAGCTCGAGCATCGGGATCATTCTTCCCGAGGGCAACGGCCGCCACGCGGCGGCGGTGTTGCTGACCATCAAGGGAGTGTCCGTGGATTCTCCTTCCGGAACGCTCACCGGCACGGGCGTTTCGTACCCCTGTGGTTTCCCCGTCACCTGGATGGGCAAGTACGTGGGGCGGATGTACTCAGATTCCTCCAGGATCATGGCGCGCTCCACGGCGTTCTTCAGCTCGCGCACATTTCCCGGCCAGTCGTATTGCAGCAGCAAGTCGCGAGTTTCCTGGGTGATGCCTTTCAACGATTTTCGAAAACGGAAGTTGTAGCGTTCGATGAAGAACTCCACGAGGGGTAGGATGTCTTCCTTGCGATGGCGCAGGGGTGGCATGAAGATGGGAATGATACTCAGCCGATAAAACAGATCCTGACGGAAGGTGCCGTCGCGCACCCCCTGTTCCAGATCGCGATTGGAGGCGGCGATCACGCGAATATCGACACCGATGTCCTTGACGCCGCCGATGCGGCGGATGGTCTGATCCTCCAGCGCCCGCAGCAGTTTCGCCTGGAGATACGTGGACATCTCACCGATTTCGTCCAGGAACAGCGTGCCGCCGTCGGCAACTTCAAACAGCCCCTTTTTCTGCGCCTTGGCGTCGGTAAAGGCGCCGCGCTCGTGTCCGAAAAGCTCGGCTTCCATCAGGGTCTCGGGAATGGCGGAGCAGTTGATGGCGACGAAAGGCTTGTCGGCGCGAACACTGTCGTAGTGGATGGCCTTGGCGACCAGGTCCTTTCCCGTCCCGCTTTCGCCCTGGATCAGTACGGTGGAGGTCTCGCTGACCGCCACCTTACGCACGAAGTTCATCAGCTCCAACATGCGGGGAGATTTTCCGATGACCTCGTGGTAACCGGAGCGCTTCCGGACTTCGTCGCGCAGGCTATCGCGCTCCGAGCGCAGGCGCGAGCGGTCGATGGCGTTGGCCAGGGTGATCTGCAGCTCGTCGAAATCGAGCGGCTTCTTGATGAAGTCGAGCGCTCCCAATTTGATCGCCGTCTTGATGTCATCAAGCTGCGGGTCACCCGTAATCATGATGACGGGAATCGAAAGATTGTTCTGCTTGATTTCGCGCAGGACTTCGATGCCGCTCAAATCCGGCAGGCGCACGTCGAGCAGGATGAGGTCAGGGGATTCCGCCCGAATCTGCGCCAGCCCTCCCGTCCCGCTTTCCGCCTCGAAGGCCGTGTAACCCCATTCCTCCAACTGGCGGCGGACGGACCAGCGGATCAGTTTTTCATCGTCCACGATCAGAACTTTTTCATTGGGCATAGATCAAACCTGGGGACTGGGGGCTAGGGAGTCGGGAAAGCTAGCCCGCAGCCGGAACTAGTTTCTTTCCAGCGATGCGATAAGGGCATGAAGCATACGGCCTACCTGTCCTGCTAACGTCAAGACTTCCTGCGCAGCTTCATTCGGCATCATGCTGAGTCTGGATGCTAGCTCGATCTGGGTTTCCACCTCCGACTGCGATCCGAGCGCGATGGACAGGTGGTTCAAGTAAGCCTGACGACTTGTGCGGCTGTGTCCTTCGGCGATGTTCGAGGCTATGGAAACCGCGGCACGCCTGATCTGGCTGCCAATCCGTAGATCTCTCGCCTGGGAAACCCCTCCGTCAAATCGTAACAGACTTCCGCGAGTTTCATAGCCTTCTGCCAAACTTTCAGCTCCCGATAAGACTTGATCAGCGCCACCGTAATTTTTCTCCCCAGCCCCTAGTCCCTAGCACCTAGCACCTGTACTTCTTCGACTGCCTCGCGCATCGGAAGGCGAACGATGAAGCGGCTCCCCTTGTTGACTTCGCTTTCCGCCGTGAGAGTCCCGCCGTGCTGGCTGATGATGCGCCGGCAAAGTGAAAGCCCCAGTCCCGTGCCTCCGCGCTTGGTCGTGTAGAAAGGCCGGAAGATCTTCTCCATCAGGTCCCGCGAAATCCCCGCTCCCGTATCGCTGACGGAAACCTCGATGTAGTTGGGCCGGTTCGGCGTCCCTGAACCGCTGAGGACTTTGGCCTGGAGGGTTATCTTACCCTCTTGGTCAAGCGCCTGGATGCCGTTCAGCACCAGATTCAACAACACCTGCTGCAACTGCTCGGGGTCCATGCGGAAACGCGGCAGCGGCGAGGGAATCTGGATGGAGAATTCCACGTTCTTGCTGCCGATCTGTTGGCGGGCAAGCTGCAAGGTGCGCGCCACCGTTTCCTTCAGATCCGCTATGCCGAACTGCGGGGCCTTGGGGCGTGCGTAAGCCAGCAGGTCGTTCAGGACTTTCTCGATACGTCGCACCTCCTGCCGGAAGTCATCCAGGATTTCGCGGTCAGGATGATCGGTCGGAAAATCCTTGCTGATAATCTCGATGGCGCCGGCGATGCCTGCCAGGGGATTGCGGATTTCGTGCGCCACGCCCGCGGCCAGTTCTCCCATGGTCGCCAGGTGCTCAGCTTGCAGCATCTCCGTATCATGGACGCGCTGGCAGTGGTCACAGAACTCGCGCCAGTTTTCGGTCAGCGAGCGGACCTCCTTCTCCAGCGCCAGCGTGCTGCTCGGCGGCGGGGTGATTTTGACCAAGGCGGGATAGGTGGGAGCGATCTTGCCGATGGCATCCCGCAGATCGTTGAGGATCGCCCAAGACCGGCGCTCCTGGTAGATCAGCATTCCCGTGGCCGCGGAAAGCGCGGCAAGCAGTGCTACCGCCAAACCCACGGTGAAGCTCAGGCCATGCCGATAGCCTTCGACCCCCGTCAATAGAATGACTCCAACCAGGGAAGCCACCAGGACGGCCAGGTTCTGGCGGAAGGTGGGTGGAAACCGCAAAAGACGTTTTAGCAGTGCCCGGTCCAATGGTATGATGTTTCCTTATCAACGACACTCAGGGGACAATTTTATCACAAGGCAAAAAATGTGACCAGAAAGCCCGAGACATTCTTCGAGGAGATGAAGCGGTACGTCGGCTTCAGCGACGAGGATGCTCGCCTGCTTCAATCCCTCGGCTCGCGCCTGGAACCCTACCTGCCGGCCATGTCGGAGCGCTTCTACGATCAGATCACCCAACACCCCGAGGCGGGCAAGGTTTTCACCGGCGGCCAGGAACAGATTGCGCGCTTAAAGCGCACGTTGCAGGGTTGGGCGCGGCGGCTTTTCCTGGGACCTTTCGATGAGGATTACGCCGCCGAGCGTTACAGAATCGGGGTTCGCCACGTGCTTATTGGTTTGCCCCAGCGCTACATGATCAGCGCCATGGGAGTGGTGCGTATTCACCTTCAGGAATGCCTCGGTGAAATCCTGCGCCCTGAACCCGCTCGTCTGGAAGCCACCCGGCTCGCCCTGGACAAAATCCTGAACCTCGACCTGAACATGATGTGCGAGTCCTATTTCCAGGAGAGCATTCGCCACCTGCGCGAGTTGAACCGGAAACTGGAACGCGCCAACTTCGAACTGGCGGAGCTGAGCCAGGTCAAGACGGAGTTCCTGGCGACCACCTCGCACGAGCTCCGCACACCGCTCAATTCCATCCTGGGCTTCACCCGGCTGATCCTCGACGGCCTCTGCGAAAACCGTGAGGAGGAGCGCGAGCTGCTGCGCGACGTCCTTTCCAGCGCCGAGCACCTGCTTTCCATCGTCAACGACCTGCTGGATGTGGCCAAGATCGAGGCCGGCAAACTGCGCTTGGTTCATGAACCCGTCGATCTCAAGTCCGTCGTTCTGGAGGCCAAAGCGGTGGTGAGCGTTCAGGTGGCGGCCAAGCACTTGATGATCGTCGACGAGACGGAGTCATCGCCGCTGTCGCTGGTGACCGCTGACCGCGCGCGCGTCAAACAAGTCCTGATTAACTTGATGAGCAACGCCGTGAAGTTCACCGACAAGGGCTGGATCACGCTGCGCGGGCGTTCTTCCCCGGAGCGCGGCTTTGTGGAGCTGGAGCTTCAGGACACCGGTATCGGCATCCCTCCCGGAAAGCAGCGGCACCTGTTCGAGAAGTTCCGGCAGGTCGACAGCTCTTTCACTCGCCGGCAGGGCGGCAGCGGCCTGGGACTGGCCATCTGCCGCAGTCTGGTGGAAATGATGGGCGGGCGCATCAAGCTCTGGAGCGCCGGCGTCGGTTGCGGGACCACCGTGGGATTCTCACTTCCTGTGTGGCGCGAGGCTGATGACGCCGTGCACGTGGCGGGCAAGGAGGCCCTGGCCGCGGTTGGGGACGAGAGCGGCGTGCGAGTCCTCATCGTCGATAACGATCCGGAATTTCGCCGCTACCTCAAGACCCTGCTGACCAAGCACCATTACTACGTCCTGAGCGCGGCCACCGCCGACGACGCGTTGGATGCGGCGCGCCGTTTCCGTCCGCAGGTACTGGTCGTGGACCTGGCGCTGCCGCAGCGCCCCGGGGCGGAATTGGGTGACGGCGCGGACCTTGTCGCGCAGCTCCAAACGGGCGCGCTGGTTCGCGAGGTCTATTGCTTCATGGCCACCGGCTACGACCCGGCGGAGGTGCGCGAGCGACTGGCGCTACTGCAAGTTACGCCGGAAATCTGGCAGAAGCCCCTGGAGGGCGAGAAACTCCTGGCCCGGCTCGCTCAGGTCTTGCGCCGCTCGGCGCCGACCTCCTCGACGGAGGCAGGTGCGTCGGCACGAGGGACGCCGCAGGCACTAGGCACTAAGCAGTAAGCAGAAGACAGAGGACAGAGGACAGCAAGTACTTGGCAGTAGGCAAAGGCCAGGGACCACGGATAGAGGACAAAAGAGCTTACTCAACGGACTCATCATGCTGCGTGTCCTGGTGGTCGAAGACAACCCGCTGGTTGCCAAGTTCTATCGCCTCGCGCTCGAGCGTGCGGGGGGCTACGAAGTTACTTGCAGCGAAGACGTCGAGGCCATCCTGGCTCAGGTCGCGGCCGCATGTTTTGACGTTCTGATTCTTGACGTCTCCCTGCGCAACTGCCGCTATCAGGGCCGCATGATCGATGGCCTGGAACTCGCACGGCTGATTCGCCAGCTCCCGGCGGGCGAGTCGCTGCCTATCCTGCTCGCCACCGCCCACGCCATGGAGGGCGACCGCCAGCGGCTGCTCGCTGCTTCCGGCGCCAACGCCTACCTCGAAAAACCTGTCTATGATCCCCACATCCTCGTCACCAAGATCCAAGAGTTGATCGGGCGCTAGACGGCCGGTCGCCTCGCGCTTCTGCACCGCCCCGGCAGAGAGCGGCGAGGTCGCGCGGGGCGGGGAAGCGTCCGGTATGACGAGTGAGCTATTGCAGTTTCGTTCACCGGGGAGTAGGCTTCTGGGCGAAAGATAGTGCGACGTCGCGACTGCCTCGGCGACCCACGGGGGTTTCTTCCGCGGCGAGGTCGCGCCTGGGGCCAGTAACTTCCTGACCGCGGGTTCGACGCGCTCGAAAGATCTGCCCAAGAGAACTGACGTTGCTCGTGAATGCGAACAGAAACACAGGACCCCCTTATCCCGTGCCCGCTTGGTTGGGTGCTTGTCGGAAGCGTTCGCAATCAGCCCAGGCGGCGGGTGGGCAGAACGGGCTCGGAAGTTCGTTAGGTGGTCACGGGACTAGCTGGTAAACCCGAACGGCAACTCCGCCCAAGCGGCATCTTAAGTTCTGTGTCCTAAAGCGATTACAGTACTAGCCACTTCGTCGCCGCCTGTTGTAGCCGGGGGTCGTCGAGGGTCGGTTCACCATCACGCCAACCGATCACATTTCCCCGTCGTCGTGGAAGTGTGGGGGCGACCCGTCATGCCGAGGTTGCCCGGCCGTACTGCACCACCACTCGTTTTCCGCAGCGCCCGAGGCAGCGTTAAGCACGATTCGATCATCATTCACATGAGGTTTTCCAACTGTGGTCACGGCCCGGTGGTATAGTTGTGGCTCGCAAACCGCGTTTGAGCACAGAGCGATGGTGGATTTGTTATGGCCGGAGGTAACGCAGAAGTGAAAAAACTGGGGCTGGCATTATCGCTTTCACTATTTTTGTGCGGTTGCGGAGGCAGTGGGGGAGGCGGCCAGCCCCCTCCATCACCCATTTCTGTTTCTATTACTCCTGCCAGTCAGACCCAGATCGATCAGGGGCAAACCGTGAGCTTCACCGCGGCGGTAGCCAACGACTCCGGCAGCCGGGGGGTGACCTGGAGCGCCTCCGGGGCAGGGTGTTTGGGCGCCACTTGCGGAACCTTCACCAATGTCACCACAACCACGGCAACGTACAACGCTCCCATGTCGGTCGCGAACACTTTAACCGTGACCGTGACCGCGACCTCCGTGGCCGACGCCAGCAAATCGAAATCGTCGACGGTCGCGGTAGCGCCCCCGCCGCGAATTACCACCATAACCCTCCCTAACGCCACACCGAACGTGAGCTACGGCGCGGCTCTGCAGGCCACCGGCGGTGTGGGGACGTTAAGCTGGGGCCTGGTCGGCGGCTCGCTGCCGACGGGGTTACAGTTGAACAGTGCGGGCCAACTCTACGGAACGCCCACCAGCTCAAGTACTTCGGACTCCACTGCGACCTTCACGTTGCAGGTGACCGATTCGTCGCAGGCGGCGGCCGGGCCGGTCTCCGGGCAACAAAACCTCAGCCTTACGGTCATTGGCGTGTTGACCATCATGACCACGTCATTGCCGGACGGCACGGCTAACAGCCCGTACGGCGCCAGCATCCAGACCACGGGTGGCACACTTCCTATCGTCTGGAGCCTCACCGGCACCGGGTGCGGCGGTGAAACTCTCGGGGGCTTGCCTCCGGGGCTGCAGTTGCAGGGAACCAACAACAGTGGGGGGACGATTTCGGGGGCGCCTACATCCTCGGGTCCCTTTCCCTTTTGTGCCACGGCGACGGATTCGAGCCCAACCCGGCAGACCTATAGTCAGGTACTCTCCATCACGATCAACCCGGCCGGGCAGTTGAAGGTCACTTCGACGGCGCTGCCGAACGGCGTAGCCGGCATAGCCTACAACGCCGGGCTCGCGGCTACCGGCGGTACCCCACCTTACGCCTGGAGCGTCACTTCCGGGTCGCCGCCTGCCTGGCTCAACGTGAGCAATTTGGGGGCGCTTTCGGGCACGCCCACGGCGACGGGGACATCGAGCTTCAGTGTGACGGTGACGGATTTGAGCACGCCGACGCCGCAGACCGCGACTCAGGTATTGAGCCTCACGATCAACCCCGCCGCCGCAGCCTGCAGCAGTTCGGGGAATGAGAAGGTCCTAACCGGGCAATACGCCTTCAGCCTGAGTGGGTTTAATGGCAGCGGCTTCCTGACCGTGGTAGGCTCCTTCACGGCCGACGGCGCAGGGAACATCACGGCTGGCGAAGCCGATACCAACGGTGTCCTGGGCGCCCAGGGGGGGCCCCAGCAAGGCAGCATCCTTACCGCCGCCAGCTCCTACTTCGTGGGATCGGACAACCGGGGCTGCGCCACCCTCGCGACTCCGTTCGGGACCTTCGTCACACGCTTTGCTCTTGGGTCCATCTCTTCGGGTATCGCGACGAAAGGCCGAATCATCGAGTGGGATAGCCCCGACTCGGGTGCGTACGTCGCGGCGGGTCAGCTATTACAGCAAACCACGAGCTCTTTCCGCGGCGGAATCTCCGGCAGCTTCGTATTCCGTACGCTGGGCTGGGATCCCTCGCCTTCCGGCGGTCGCAACGCCTGCATCGGGATCATGGTCGCCACGCGCGGGGTATTCAGTAGCCTGGAGCAGTACTGCAACGACGCGGGGATGGTGGCCAGCCCCCCGGCCTTCACCCCCGCCGGTACGTATTCCACCTTCGACGGGAACGGGCGGGGTACGGGGATTGCTTCGGTCGAGACCACCACTCCCGGGGGGACTACCACCTCCACTACCCACCTCACGCTCTATATGGTGTCCGCTTCGGACCTTTTGATTGTCAATTCCGATCCCAACCCAACGGTAAGTGGCGAAATGCGGCAGCAGAGCGTGCCGGCGGGCGGGGGCGGCTTCACCCGGAGTTCGCTCCAGGGCAACATGGTCTTCTATCTCACGGGAGCCAGCGGCCTGGGCTCAGGAGCGGCCGTGTCTGTGGCTGCGGCTACTGCCGATGGGAACAGTAGTTTGGCTCTCCAGAGTTTTGAGAATCGCCTGGGCGTCTGGCAAAGTCCCACTCCCCTAAACGTCACATGCACTTACACGGTCGCCGCGAATGGCCGGGTTAGACTCACCGGCGATTCTTGCGGGGCCAACCCCCCGGTTTTCTATCTAACGGCTTCAAACACCGGCCTCCTGATCGACGCCGCCGTCGGTGTGGACATTGGATCGTTCGAACCGCAGGCGGTCGGAACCTTGTCCGGCACCTTTTTCGCGGGCTTGGCTGAGGTAGTCAGCCAAAGCATCGAGACGGATTCCGTCGGTTGGATCACGCTGGACGGCGCCGGAAATCTTACGGGCATCAGTGACTACATGTCGACCAGCAACCAAACGCCCGCCTTTACGTTCGCGGACACTTACACGGTCAACTCCGATGGAACCTTCAGCGCTACATCCTCGGGCGTCAACATTGTAGGCATCGTCATCAACGCCAACAAGTTAGTCAGGATCGATGACGTGACCTCAACGTACCCAATTCTACAGGTCATGGAGAAATAACCCGTCGCGGCACGCGCCGTGGGCCCTTGCCGCCGCGGCGGCCAGGCCCCACCTGCAAGATTTTGTCGATAGGCATTGGGACCAAATGTGGCCGACGCACGGTGCCCGCTATCGTTGCCCCATCAAGTTTCTGCTGCCAGATGACGGATTCCAGCGATTTGCATGGAGTGCCTATTCGATGCTCAGCCGGGTAGTGCCGCAATAGGGTGGAGTGAATTCCAGAAAGGGGGTCGGACCTTCAGGTCCGACAATAGCCAAGACTCCAGGCGCGGCCTTTAGGCCCTGAAGCTTCAGGGGCTCAAAGCCCCCGATTGCGTGCGGCCCGATCCTGTCGGAGCTAAAGCTCCGACCCCCTGCACAACCCCCTGAGGCGCAGCTTTTCAAATTAGGACACTACCCTTAGCCGCGTTCGTTGCCAAAAAAATAGGATATAATGTCCCTTCTCGCGAGACGCTCTAGTCTGCAAGTCGAGACGCGAGCCCGCCCATACCTCAGATCAATCAAAGGAGATTCCTTCATGCGACGACTGACGAGCGTTTTTCTCGGACTGGCCATGTTTCTGGTTTGCGCGGCCGTCCTGGGGCAGGGCAATCCCCGGGGGCAGACTTCGTTTGTTGCGGGTCGTGCGGACATGGTTTCAATTGAATACGGGCGTCCTTCCCTGCACGGCAAGACGGTGCAGGACCGCCTCGCTGAGCTGCCGGCCGGCGGGTTCTGGCGCCTCGGCGCCGACAAGTCCACCACCCTCTCGACCGCCGTGGCGCTGGTTTTCGGTGGCGTCACCGTCCCCAAAGGTGAGTACAGCCTCTGGGGGAAGAAAGGGAGCGACGGCAGTTGGACACTCGTGTTCAACAAACAACACGGCCAGTGGGGAACCCAACATGACCCTGCGCAAGACGCCTACTCAGTCCCCCTGGAGACCCAAACGGTTAACTCCAGCACCGATATGTTGAACATCGATTTTTCCGATAAGAGCGGCGGCGGGCACAAGCTCACCATTGAGTGGGGCAACATGCAACTGACCACCACCTTCAAGACCCAGTAGAGTTTGGATTCTTTGCCGCTGTCGGCTGGCGCGGACCGGGGGTAGGGGAGGTCTGCCCAGGGTTCAAACCACGCCGATCCCCGAGCTCTTTGCTCCCCCGTCAAGGGCGACGCAGGCGAATCTGGGATTCTTATGCCGCCCGTTACAGACCGCCCGGCGAGGCGCTGCGTGTTTTTCTGGCAGCTTAACATTGCCCTCGTGAATAAGCAGCGTGACCCTATCGTCGAGCGGCGGCCTGCGGCACCGTTTGACTGTGGGATGAATCTGTGGTTATACTAAGGGTATGAAGACAGCCGTGTCGATTCCCAAGGATGTTTTCGAACGAGCCGAGCGGCTCGCGCGGCGGACCAAGAAGTCGCGGAGCCACTTGTACAGCGACGCGCTGCGCGAGTACGTGGCGGGCCACGCCGCCGATGAGGTCACGGAGGCCATGAACCGGGTCTGCGCGGAAGTGGGAGATTCGAAAGACCCGTTCGTTTCCTCCGCCGCCCGGCGCGTTCTGGAGCAAAGCGAGTGGTGATCTCCCAAGGCGAGGTGTGGTGGGCGGACCTACCTGCGCCAGCCGGGTCGGGCCCCGGATTCCGGAGGCCGGTGGTGGTCGTGCAGGCTGATGCGTTGAACCGGAGCCGGATCGCCACCGTCGTCTGCGTGCCCCTGACCAGCAACCTCAAATGGGCGGACGCGCCGGGAAACGTCACCCTCCCGGCGCGTCTTACCGGGCTGCCGAAGGATTCTGCGGCGAATGTGTCCCAGATCGTCAGCGTGGATAGAGATCTCCTCACCACGCCTGTCGCCAAGCTGCCGCGCGCCAAAGTGGAGTTGCTGCTTTCAGGAATCGACGTCGTCCTGGGCCGCTAGGCCACACCCCGTGCGGGTTCGAGGGTGAGTATCTTTGGCGGGTTAGGTCACGAGTCTCAGGCGCCACCCTATGCCCCCTCGGATAGCCCAACCAAGCTATAGGCCCCGACTCTCCGATAGAACCAGGGTTGGCACTTCGTGCCATCGTTCCGCTTGACGGGCGCCGCGATCGCACGGCGCCATGCGGGCCATATGCCGGGTAATCCCCGGCGTGCATCGCAACGCCCCGCACCGGACGGTGCAGGGCAGCGCCCGCGCCGCCCTGCCAAAACCGCTTCCCGGTTACCCACGCAGGGCTGGATGTTCCAGAACCACCCCTCCCTTCCGCGAGAGGGAAAATTCTCTCTCTTGACATCCCCTCTTACAGCACCCGCGAACTCCGCCCTACGAGGTCTTTGCGTTCAAGCCTGATCCCATAAAGGGTTTTTCGATTCTCTCCCATTGGGCGACGCCACATGATCCGGGCGGGGTTCTCATCCGCGCTGGGTCCTGCGCCGGACATAAACGTCAAGAGGATGACATCATCGGCCTTCAACTCCATGCTTGCAGCACAGCACACCCCGGACTTAGAGACGTTCTCAGTCAACGTATTCTCTACTCGACCATCCCCAGGATGTCTGAGGCGAATAGGCAGTTTGGCGACAATCCGCTTTTCACGGCGGTGTTCTTCTCCGGACGGCAGAGAAACCCCTGGAGTCTCTTGCGGACTGGCCGCTGCGGTCGCCTCCACCAAGATGAATTCCCACTCCGTGGCTGCTCCACAGCCCGGACAATCCCGTTTCATCGAGCCCCTTTCGACCATGTTGCGGTATTGGGCCACGCTCAATTCCGCCACCTCACGCGAGTGACAGGTGGCGCATACAACCAGTGCGGTGATGTTTTCTTGCGGCGATGGCTCAGGGGGCTTTTCAGGGAAACGGATTTGCCAGAAGTTGGAGTTAGGGTCGAGACACTCGATTCCCCACGCAGTGCCCTGGCCGGAGGGGGCCTTGGTGAACTCACACAAGCGAAATTCGCACGACTGACAGGTTCCCAGGTTGGTGACGATGACTCGGTCACCTTCCCGAGGTGAATGCTTAAGCCAAATGAAGGCGCCGTAACGATTAACGGATATGGTGAACGCGCGCTCCCCGAAGGACTTGCCGTGTACGTCGATCCCCGACACGTGCACGGGAATCCTCAGGAGGACACGCTCGCTGCGCCGCTGCCCTTCTGCAGCAGCCGCCGGAAATGTGGTAGGAGCCTGGGTCCAGTCAGTGCGCCCTTCCGCAAACCTCATTCTGCTGGGCTCACGGTCGGCTCTGATTTGTTGAGCAGATCGGGCCTCCACATTCTCGACGGTAGCGGCTGCCTTTTCTGCCCTTAACTTCTGCCAGCGCCACAGGATAGCGCCGATTGTCAACGCCACACCCAACAGTGCCACCGCCATGTTCAAGCCAGAACGTTCCCCCCAAGGACTCTCCGGCCTCCGCGGCGAGAGGGATCCTCTCACGACAGGTTTTCGCTGGAAGAGTCTCCACTCGATTTGCATTTGATTCTTGAAGCGGATCGATCCAGGAGGCGTCTCATCGTAGTAGATGGACGATGCGTTGTCCTTTCCCTCTTCGTCCGTGTAATAGATCGTTATCAGAGAGGTTTTCTCACCAGCCAGGCGGACTGTCTCCACCTTGAAAACACTGTTGACGTTAAACTCCGTCGGCGTCACTCCGAACAGAATTTGATCTTTCCTCAGCTCGAGGGAGTTGTCCTCGTAGCCAGGCGTGGACGTTTTCCAAACTCCAATTAACGCGTCGGGGACGGTCTCATCTTCTTCAGACCGGCATCCGAAAAAGCAAAGGAGGATCCCGAGTGCTGCCAGGATATTTCGCAATCTCATCAGTTCTGCTGCCGGCTTTTGCCATGAGCCGGAGGTTTTCCATTTCACCCAGCGAGCAGAAGAACCAGCGCTTGCATACACGATATTCCCCTCCTGGGTCTCGGCACGGCCGGCTCTGCCTGCTAGGCGAACTCCTTGTCCCTTGGCCCGGAAGCACGCAGCTCGGGCGTTGAAGACTCCGGCGCGCGGGCCATGGCATCTTCCGACTCTCTCTCTTCCTTCTGTTTCATGAGTCGCAGAAAAGCCTCGACGACCTTGTGGTCGAAATGCCGCCCCGATCCTTCCTTGATCATCTCAATCACCCGCTCGCGGGGAAGCCCGGCTCGGTAGGGGCGGTCAGAAGCCAACGCATCAAAACAATCAGCCACAGCAAAGATGCGCGCGTCCAAACTGATAGCCTCTCCGACGAGACCTTCCGGGTAGCCCGAACCATCCACCCTCTCGTGATGCTGCAAAACGATGGGAAGGATTTCCTCGAACCCTGGAATCGGCTGCAAAATGTGCGCGCCCAGGCGCGCGTGCTCGCGCATTACTTTGAGTTCTTCCGGGGTTAACTTCCCAGGCTTGTCGAGGATGTTCACCGGGGTGCCGATCTTGCCGATGTCATGCAACAGTCCGCCGCGTTCTATCCTATCCAAGTCTTTGTCCGTGTAGCCCATTTCGACGGCGAGTTCGCACGCCAAAGTTGTTACTCGCTCAGAATGTCCTGAGGTCCACGAGGATTTTGCATCGATGGCCCGGGCCAGAGCGGTCAGCGTTCCCCAACTGAACTGCTTCAGTTTCTCTATCAGGCGGGCGTTGGATAAGGCCACTGCAACCTGGTCCGCCAGTTGACGAGCCTGGGCCAAGTCATCCTGACTGTATTGGGGAGAATTGCGATAGCCCACGTTGATGATTCCCGCTAACTCTTGCTCGAGGAAAATGGGAAGGAGCAAGATTGACTTGACGCCGAACCTGGTGAGAGGAGCAACATATTGGGGGAACTCCTCGCCCACCTTGATCAACAAACTCTCCCGATTATCGCGGAGCTTTTGCATCTCTTCCGGCCGGATAGGCATCCTCCAGCGTTTTTCCCCTCTGCGGAGATCCGGAATGTAGGTTTGCACCGTCCCTGGCGCCTCTGGATCGAGGAGGGTTACGCTGGCAAAGTCGCAAGGCAGAACCTCGGGCATGCGGGCGAGCACCGTGTCCACAATTCTCTCCGTCTCCAGCGCCGAGAGGACAGCGCGGTCGATTTCAGATCTGGTCGTTAGCGCATTGAATTGTCTGCCTAAACGACCGGCCATGGCATTGAAGGACGTCGCGAGTTCCTCGAACTCGTCCTGGCTCGTGACCGTGACGCGGCTATCGAAGTCCCTCATGGCGATTCGCCGGGTTCCCTCCTGGAGCTTTTCAAGTGGCACCAGGCTCCGCCGGATCTGGATGATGCTCAAGAGCAGAACCACCCATAAGGCCATCAGGACGACGAGGGGAAAGGTCGCCTTGAACTTAGCCAGCGGCGCGAGCACATCAGCCTTCGACTCGCTCAGCACCACTGTCCATCCTGGCGTGAAATAGCTGTACCTCAAAGGTATAGACCAATAGCTCGCCAGGAATTCCTTGCCCTCAGAGCTCCACTCAAACTGGCCTCTCGAGGCGGAAGTAATCTTGCCCTTCACTGCCGCGCGAAATGACGGAGGAATTCCGGGCGTGCAAGAGAGCACCCTTTGCGCCTCATCCAAAACACAGAGTTCGGTCTGAGGAGGCAGCATATCGGCGTTCCACACGTACGTGGGGTTGATTTCCCCCACCAGGATTCCCCTCATGGGGTTTTGCGGGTCAAGCGCAGAGCTCATAAATACACGCGCGTCCGTGTCAGGCCGAAAGACGTTGGACACAACGGCTTTGCCGGAAAGCAGGTGTTGCTTCTGGGCCGGGGTGAGTGGGGGTGGATTCTGAATATGCCCGACTACAGGTATGCTTCTACCGTCCTCGGTGATGATCTCCAGAGCCGCGAAGCGCTGTTCGAGATTTTCATCCACAGCCTTGGGCGACCCAGAGGAGGCGTCCTTCACACCTGTGGGAATGGTGGAAGCCAGCATCCTCATTTCCGCCTCAAGGAGCGTCAACCGCTCGAGGGTAGACATCCCTAGAGCTTCGCTCGCTTATTGCAGTCGCGTCCGGCTCTGTTCCTGGAGCTGCTTCGTTACCTGGCTGAAAGATATGATGGCCAGGGCCGCGATGGGAAGGAGGGCACACAAGACAAACAGCACGAAGATGCGGCGACCTACCTTGCTGCGAAGGAATGCGGTGTCCAGTTTCATAAATGCCGTCCGCCGTCAGTACTGCGATGCCAGGCCCACATAGGCTCCATCGTTGGCGCGGATGATGTCATCGTGGCTTTGCTTGGCGGTTATGGGTGACTTCCAATCCCCGTCCATGCCGGCGCTGAACAGGTCGTAGTCTGAATTCATGGGGTGTAAGAAACGGTCCTTGCGTATCTGATTCTGCTTCGTCACATCCGCGTAATTCGTGTAGACGTACGCATGGCGCCAGGGATCCAGGAGGTCGCCGCGTGCGATGTCGGTGAGTGTGCCGGGGAGGTCCCCGCTAGAGACAACATACGTGAAAATATCTGTCTCTAGGGTTTTAATGTCTCCAACTGCCTTGGCGTACCTCGCGGCATCCCTGGCCTGCGAAAATGAAGGTACTGCAATGGCGGCGAGGGTCATGATGATGCCTACCACGATCATCAATTCGACCAGAGAGAAGCCGCGCTGGCATCCCGCTCGTTTCTCCCGATGAGACTTAGCAATGCGGAGCGGCGCGCGTGCGTCTACCGGCACCATCGGGAAGTGAATGCCAAGGCATGTCTCAAGCGCGTGTCGCCGGCATCGCGCGCAACCCCTTCGCTGCACAGCTTGGGCATCGATCAGGCGCGCAAACCAAGCTTGAAAAGCGACTGGCCCTACCCGCCGGCTACGCATATTCCCTTCTTACTTTCCTTGGTCTTCACCCGGTAGCGCTGGCGAAATCGCATGTTACATTTGACCGGTCGTTGTAAGGACACAAGTCACCTCGTACCCGATGCACAGGCCCGTACGGGCGCTCATTAGTGCACACGGCTCTTATCGGGGATACATGGCGGCAAGGCGAGACTCTGCGTGCCGCACACCCGCCGCTCCCTGAGGCACGCACGCACCGCTCTGTGTCGGGTACGTGCCGGGATTTCCGTTTTCACTTCCCAGCCGGTCGGTAATGTACTCCTATTTACCTCCGAAGGCAATACTCCTGCCCAGTGGGTAGCGGTGCAGTTTGAATTTTCCGCCTCTTGACTCGCCCAGCCAGCCTGCCATAATAGAGCCATGCAAAACTGGGCTGCCTTATCCGAGGATGACAGAAACGACATCGAAAATAAGGTCTTGGCAGCTCTGAATTCTATAGGAATAAAAGACACAATAGCTCAATGGAATAAGCCTGCGAAACTTCCCCATTGGCAGCTCATAATTGAAACCTCGTGGTGCTCCAGCAAGTCACGTAGTGACGTGGTGATAGCCCGGGACCAGGCGATGGCAAGAGCGGATATACAGCGACCGATGAACGGCGTCGTTCTCAGGCGTCCCCAAGAGAAGTGAAGAAAAAAGCCATGCCAAAGAAGCCCGCGAAGAAAGCGCCCAAGCGCAAACCAGCAAAGCACCAGCCGAAGGAAGACTTCAACCAAGCGGCATTCAGAGCCGTGCAAGAGACAATCAAACGTAGCGAACAGTCTTAGCCCTCAAAGGGTAGATACGCCGGCTGGCGCAGAGCGCAGCTCTGCGCTTCAGCAAGTTTCCAGCCTGTCCAAAGCCGTATGCTGGAATCATCATGCCGCTCTACAGACGCCATTTTGAACCCGGGCAGTTGCAGTTTCTCACTACCAGCACCTATCGTCGCACGAAGCTCTTCGATAGTGACCGTTTTCGTGGCGACTTCGTCGAGGTTCTGGGGCAGCTTCGGCAGGAGACGGGCTTTCTGCTGACCGGCTGGGTTTTGATGCCCGAGCACTTTCATCTACTGATCAAGCCTGAACCGGCCGAGAGCACCAGCCGCTTCAGGCAAGAGCTGAAGAAGCGAACCGCACAACGGATTGTCGA
This sequence comes from Terriglobia bacterium, assembly GCA_020073545.1. Taxonomy (GTDB): domain Bacteria; phylum Acidobacteriota; class Terriglobia; order UBA7540; family UBA7540; genus Bog-366. The sequence continues at coordinate 22,906 of JAIQEZ010000088.1, forward strand.
TACTCTGCGTGACCATCAGCAGTATTCCTGGTGTCGGAGGATGCTGACGGGCTTGCGACTGCCGCAGACACCTGCTTTTGGGGACCTGCGAGGCCTCGAGGGGAGGGGTTTGCCCGGCTCGCTCATCCTTTTTCCGCAAACTGTTAGGCGTTTGCCGCTCGCCAGCCGGAGCGCTCCCGCAGGCCGGTAATGTGGGCCACGTGATGTCGCCCGTGCCAGGCGTACATCGCCAGATATTTCTCCAGCGTCACCCGCCCCAGCTCCGGATGCTTCAGGGCGCGGGCAAACTCTTCGGGCTTGAGTGTTTTCAGCAGCATCACCCAGCGCGCGTGCAGGCTCTCAAGCAGCTTCAGCGAAGTCTCCGTCGGAGCCGTGCGCGCGTCGGCGAGTTGCGCCCAGCGCTGCTGGTCGTAGGGTTTGATGGTCGGTTCGTCTTCGGTCAGTGTTAACCGAAAACGTATGTAGGCGTTCAGGTGGCTGTCGGCCAGGTGATGTACGACCTGGCGCACCGTCCAGCCGCCAGGCCGGTAGGGCGTGTCGAGCTGCGCCTCCGTCAACCCCGCGACGGTCGCCCGCAGCCGCGCCGGCATTGCTGCGATCTCGCCGAGCCACTGTTGCCGCTCCGCCTCGCTCGCCAATAGACCTTCTCCAGTGCGGTCCCAAGCAAATTTCCTGATGGGATATTGCAGGTCCATCTTTCCCCTCCTGTCGAGTGTGAATAACTATCCGATGCTCGACTGCGCCGGTCCGGCTCAGACTCTCCGCCGGGAGCCGCCGCGCCCCCGCGAGCCACGGAGATTATATCGCCCCGCCGCATCTGCGCCAACAATCTACGCACGCCGCGCTGCCGCGGGTAGTGTCCTCATATGAGAAACTTCGCTCGATGCAGTTGGCTAGGGGGGGCGGAGCCTTTAGCTCCGCCATGATCGGCCGGCGTCCAGGCGGGGGCTTCAGCCCCTGAAGCTTCAGGACCTATAGGCCCCGCTTGAAGTTTTGGCTATGGGCGGACCTGAAGGTCCGACCCGCTGTCTCGAATTCACTCCGCCAAATTGGGACACCACGCGCGGCAGGGTGGTGCGCTAAAACCGCGTTGCTGCGTGCTGCGGCAAAAGGAAGTAAAGCTTCTTCGCGGCCGGGTAGTTGGCCAGTTTGGAATCCGGGGCCTGTTGGCGGTCGTTTTAGCTTATGGAGGTGACCTGCCCCCCGAAAACTGTACCAGTGTAAAAGAGAGTTCTCCCAGGGTATAAAAGCCCGAAGGAGGACAGGAGATGAGACAGAGCCGGTTCACGGAGGAGCAGATTATTGGAGTTTTGAAGCAGGCCGAAGCAGGGATGAAGACGGCGGAGATTTGCCGGCAGCAGGGGATCAGCAGCGCGACGTATTACAAGTGGAAGGCGAAGTACG
>JAIQEZ010000089.1 GCA_020073545.1 Terriglobia bacterium
GTCTGCGCATGAAGTGCTCGCCCGCCTGAATGCCGTTGCCTCACCGGCGAGGCTAACTGGTTGCTGCTTGTTCCATTCTGCGGAAATTCAGGAACTCTGCTTCCTTGCCTGGCGTCGCGAGGGAGAAGCATTCCGGCACCTGCGTCCCGCGTAGGTCAGGCGCGGTGTGCCGAAGGAGGGAAGTATGAGGTTTCAGAGAATCTTGGCCGCCCACGGCCCAGGCGTAATCCTGATGATCCGCCTCCTGGTCGGAGGAGTCTTCTTCCTGGAAGGGATGAAGAAGTTCATTTTTGTCGAGCAGTGGGGCGCAGGTCGCTTTGCCCGCATTGGAATTCCCGCTCCCGGCATCATGGGCCCATTCGTCGGGGTGGTGGAGATCGTTTGTGGTTTCCTGATCCTCGCCGGTCTGCTCACGCGTTTCGCATCCATTCCCTTGTTGATCAACATTTGCGTGGCGATAGCCACCACCAAGATTCCCATCCTGCTCCGCAGTGGTTTCTGGCCGATGGAGGCCGAGGCGCGAGCGGATTACTCGATGCTGATGGGATTGCTCTTCCTTCTCCTGGCCGGGGCGGGCTCCTGGTCGGTTGATGCCTGGCTCGCACCAAAAACGCCAGGGTCGAATGTCCACTAGCTCTCCACCCTAGACGCCGGTCTCGGTCGGCGCCGAACGATCTGCCCCGCTGAAAGAACTGGCCGGGCTGTTTCTGCGTCTCGGCACGACCGCATTCGGCAGACCGGCCGCCCACCGCATCCCCCAGCCCGCTGCACCCAATTCACCATTCACCATACTATTCACAATTCTATCTCCCCCACGCGGCGAGTTGCTGGCGGACTTTGGCGGCGTTGGGGCTTTCGATCTCTTCGTAAATCTTGAGGGCGGCTTCGGCGGTGGCGATGGCCTGCGCGCGGTCGCTGAGCTCGTCGAGTGCCACAGCCATGTTGCCCAGGGCGTTGCCCTCGCCCCGGCGGTCGCCGATCTCGCGGGTGATTGCCAGTTGCTGCTCGTAAAACTCGATGGCGCGGCGGGGCTCGCCTAATTGCGTGTAGGCAACGCCCAGGTTGCCGAGGGAGGTGCCTTCGCCCCGGCGGTTGCTGATCTCGCGGTGGATGGCCAGCGCTTGCCTGTAAAACTCGACGGCGCGGCGGGTCTCGCCCAAATCGGAGTAGGCCGAGCCCAGGTTGCCCAGGGCGTTGCCCTCGCGCCGGCGGTCGCCGATCTCGCGGTGGATGGCCAGCGCTTGCTCGTAAAGCTCGATGGCGCGGCGGGTCTCGCCCAAATCGGAGTAGGCCAAGCCCAGGTTGCCCAGGGCGTTGCCTTCGCCCAGACGGTCGCCGATTCCGCGTTTAATTGCCAAGGATTGCTCGTAAAGCTCGATGGCGCGGCGGGTCTCGCCCAGATCGGAGTAGGCCAAGCCCAGGTTGCCCAAGGTGTTGCCTTCGCCCTGGCGGTTGCCGATCTTGCGGTGGATGGGCAGCGCTTGCTCGTAAAGCTCGATGGCGCGGCGGGTCTCGCCCAGCTCTTGATAGGCAGTGCCCAAGCTGCCCAAGGTGTTGCCTTCGCCCCGGCGGTCACCGATCTCGCGTTCAATTGCCAAGGATTGCTCGTAAAGCTCGATGGCGCGGCGGGTCTCGCCCAAATCGGAGTAGGCCAAGCCCAGGTTGCCCAGGACACCGGATTCGGCGCGCCGGTCGTTTAACTTCCTGGAAACCTCGAGCGCTTCGATACAATATTTCTGGGCCATGCGAGCGTCTGAAAGTCGGAAGTACCTCTCACCCAGGGCGTTTAGCACGGCGAGGCGCTTGCGGAGAGTGACGGCATCTCCGCGGCCTCGTGTCTCATTCAGTTCCTGCAGCAAGCCACTGAACTCTTCAAGCTGTTTGCGGGTTTCAGTCGCGGGCTGACTGGGGAGCGATTTGTAACCCTCCATCAGTTGGTCCAAAGCCTTCGCTTCAGCGGCTGGCCCGCCGAAGTGGAAATGGCCACTGATCCACTGAGTGAAGTCGGGGGCTTGCTTCAGGAGGAGGGTGAGGGATTCGCTTTCGAGCCAAAAGACGATTGGGCAGGGTAGGTCGCGGGCGATGCGCTCGCGGTCAAAGTTCAGGCGAGCGATGAAGGGCGTTCGCCCCTCGCCCAGAAGATTCTCCTGTCTGGCGGATTGGTAGATCAGGCCGTCAATTCCGTTGAGCATCACCGCTATCCGGCTGCCGGTGGGAAGCCCGTCCAACTGTGTTATTACCGCCGCGACGAAGTCGCCGGAGTAGTTCGAAGAAATGTCCACCTCTTTCACCGTCACGCTTTTCGCGGCGGCATCGGTGGCAACCCGCTGGAGGATTTCCTTCCGCAGTGATGGCAGATTGCAGCGGGCTATGGCGAATGTGGACCCTGAAGCGAGGTCCAAAAAGGCCAGGAGCTTTTGATAGGACTTCTCCGTCGTCTCATCGACGGCGGCGTTTGGGGCGGGTTTTCTTGACGACAGCCTGGAAGGCATCGGCGGACTCGATCAGCGGATTGACATCGTACCAGAGGTCAACCCCATTGTACTCCAGGATGGCGAGGTTAGAGAGAAGTTGCATGTAGGCGTCGTCTTTCTCGATGCTCTTGGTGGCCCAGGTGCGAGCCAGTAGTTTGTAGTCCGAGGGCTCCAACATGCGCTCGTAGTCCTGTTGGATGGAGCGGGCTGCATCCTCCAGAGCTTCGCTGTCGATGGTCGCCAAACCGCGCGCCTGCGCACTTTGTACTGCTTCACGAAGGAGGCGAATCAGTTGACGAATCGACCCGCCGCTGCGCCGAACAAATTCCTCCGCCAGGGCTGGCGGCTGAAGGAGAACCCCGACGTTGAGACGTTTTTGGATGACCTGAAGCAGGGCGTCAGTGCCGGGGCGGTTAGGTTCCGAACTGGATTTACTGGCCCGCAACTTGACATTGGGAATGATCTGGCGGTTCGGGAAAACATTGGCCAAGTGGCGACGGGAGTAATAGGTATCAATTGAAACCGTGTAGACGGCATGACAGGCCATTTCCTGAAGCTGCGAGCCGTGGGCGAAAAAGAGCTCCTCACTCTTTTTCGAGGGCAAGCGGTCAAGGTTGTCGAAGACGATCAAGAGCTGATACGGGTTGTTCGCATCACGTAAAGCTTGCGACGCGGCCGTGAGCAGGACATTGGTGCTGCTTGACAGGCCGCTGAATTGACGTTCGAGCTCTTGCCGCGTGGTGGTCACGTGGGAAGAGCCCGCCTTGGCGTCGGCCGTCAGCTTGGCGAGCAGACGCGCGATGAACGGGATCTCTGCGCCGGCCTTCGCCTCAGTGCTCACCCCTGCCGATAGCTCGACCGATTCCTTCGTCTCTTTGGTCACGTCCATAAACCATTTCTCGACTTCGTCGATCAGGCCTTTCCTGAGGGCGACATTGCTCCTATGCAGGGTTTCGAGAAGTTGCCGGCAGGCCAACAAAAAGAGGTCCGTGTAGTGCACATCCAGGGGATCGAGAAAGTCGCTGATGTCCAAATAAAGCATGAAGCAGGATGTCTTCAGGGTTTGTTCCAACTGGCGAAGCTCAGTGGACTTTCCGGAGCCGCGATGCCCGCTGAAGACGATGGGCGAGTATTGGCCTACGTCACAATTCTCGATCATTTGCCTCAAGTAATCTGTGGCCCGCGAGCCACGGGCCTGGGTCAGGTCAACGTAATAGGGGTCGCCACTCGCCAGGGATTGCTGCGGATTCGTAGCTTGAAAGGCTTCGCGGAGCGTGGTGGCAGGTTCCATGGTTGTCGTCTCCGCGTCAAAGCGTACCATGAGTTGCACCGGGGTTGCTACAGCGCGTCGCTCAAAGCCGACGCCGTGCTGCAGGGGCCGCGCGGTCCAGCCCGCGTGGTACACTCGGCAGGCGCTTCCAGCCCACTTGAGGAGGGAGTTTGCGCGAAAAACGAAAACAAACCCGGCGGGGGCAAGGGCGGAACCGTATGGATCGCAGAATTGGTGACCGCAGGGCAGGCGGAATCCCACCCGCCCCCGACACGCCCGCCAAGCCTGACACCGGCCAACGCAGGCGACGTACCGACCGCCACGTTTCTTCTTGACTCACACAGACCGGCATCGATTCACCTGCCTGCGAACTTGTCTTGACGATGCGCGGGCCGCACAATAGACTCTCTGAGTTTCGGGAGGTGTGGCATGGCGACGTCCAATCAAACCGAGCGCATTCATAAGGCCCTCGACACGTTCTGCATCGAACTCCCCTCTTGGGGTTTTGCCAACACCGGCACGCGTTTTGGGAAATTCATCCAGGCCTCAGCGGCCACGACCACCGAAGAAAAACTGAGCGACGCGGGGCAGGTGCATCGCTACACGGGCTGCTGTCCCACCGTAGCGACACACGTCCTCTGGGATTTTCCCGAGGGCCTCAGGAGCACGCGCCAGGTGATGGGCTGGGCGGAGAAATCCGGTGTCCGCATCGGCGCGATCAATCCCAATGTCTTCCAGGACCAGATTTACAAGCACGGGTCGTTGGGCAATCCTGACCCGGAAATCCGCCAGGCCGCGCTCCGGCACATCCTGGATTGCCTGGAGATCGGCAAACAGACGGGCAGCCGCGACGTCTCGCTCTGGTTTGCGGACGGTTCGAGCTTTCCCGGCACCGCCTCGATTCGCCAGCGGAAGAAATGGTTTGAAGAGGGGTTGCGGGAAGTCCACGCCCACCTCTCCGCGAAGCAGCGCATGCTGGTGGAATACAAGCCCTTCGAGCCCTATTCCTACCACATGGATCTGGGCGACTGGGGCATGGCGCTCATTCTTTCGCGCGTCGCAGGGCCGCAGGCGCGCGTGCTCGTGGATACGGGGCACCATTACCAGGCGCAGAACATTGAGCAGATTGTGGCCTGGCTGCTCAGCGAGGATATGCTGGGCGGTTTCCACTTTAACGACCGCCGTTACGCCGACGACGACTTGACGCTCGGCTCCATCGACCCCTATCAGGTCTTCCGCATTTTCCACGAAATCATTTTCTTCGAGTGGGAAGCCGACCGGCGCGCCGACATCGCTTACATGATCGACCAGAGCCACAACCTGAAGAACAAAATCGAGGAGATGATCCAGACCGCGGTCGCGGCGCAAGAGCTTTACGCCAAAGCGGTGCTGGTCGATCACGAAAAACTGGTCCGCCACCAGGCGAAGTGCGAATTGATCGATGCCGAAGAGTGCCTCAAGCAGGCCTTTGCGACAGACGTGCGCCCCGCCCTGCGCGAATGGCGGCGGACCAAGGGCCTGGCGGAGGACCCGCTCCAGGCGTTCCGTGAATCCGGCTATGAGGAGCGCGCCGCGCGCGAACGCGGCGCGAGGAACCAAGGCGCCGTTGCCAGCTATGCCTGAGGGAGAGAACCTCGCGCTTTTTGCAATTCGGTAACCGCCAGGGCGGCGACAGAGCCTGGGCTTTTTTCGCTGACGAAGCTATTATCCATCTGATTTCTTGAGATTGAGGCGGGGAAGGCCGGGACTCTTTCACACCCCAGCCGCATGGCCGTTCGTGCCGGTACGCGATCGTGAACTTGCCCGCCCGATCGGCGGAATCATCTCAGCCTGGCTTCATATTTCTTGTGGATTCATATCCTCACAAGAAAGGACCAGCGATGAGGTATCTGCATGACCTCTGGGACGAAACTCAAGCTCACCGGTGGGCGAATAATCAGCTCGAGCTGTTGCGCTACCGCTCGAACCTGCTCGGCGTGGACTTGCGCATCACGAATTTTGGAGGTGGAAACACCAGCGCGAAGTTCGAACTGCCCGATCCTTTCACCGGCAAGCCCGTGCGCGTGCTGGGCGTGAAGGGCAGCGGCGGCGATTTGGGCACGGTGGGCCGGGAAGGGTTTGCGCTCCTCTACCTCGACCGTTTCGACGACCTGCGCTCTCTCTATCGCGGCCGCGATTACGAAGACGAGATGGTGACCTACTATCCCCTCGCGGCATTCGGCCCGAGCCAGGTGGCGCCGTCGATTGACACACCGCTGCATGCGCTTCTGCCTTTCGAGCACGTGGATCATCTTCACCCCGACTGGGGCATCGCGCTCGCCGCGGCGGCCAACGGCAAGCGGAAGATGGAGGAGTTCAACCAGCAGTTTCATCACCGCCTGGTTTGGCTGCCCTGGCAGCGGCCCGGCTTCGATCTGGCTCTGCGCCTGCGCGAGGCAGTGGACTCGAACCCCGGCTGCGACGGCCTGATCCTGGGCGGTCACGGCGTTTTCACTTGGGGGAATACCTCACGCAAGTGCTACCGGAACAGCCTGACGATCATCGACAAACTTGGCCAGTTCGTCGGGGAGCACCAGGAGCGGCGCGGCGACCGCCTCTTCGGCGGCGGGCGCTTCCGACGGCGCAAAGATGCGCGCGCTGTGGCCGCGGAAATTCTCCCCTTCCTGCGCGGCAAGCTGGCCACCAGCCGACGAGCCATCGCCCACTACAACGACTCCGAGGGGGTCCTGCGGTTCGTGAACGCGCGCGACGCCGAGCCGCTGGCGCGCCTGGGAACGAGCTGCCCCGACCACTTTGTGCGCACCCGTATCCGCCCCCTCTGCATCGATTGGAACCCGGACAGCGAGGACATCAGAAAGCTGAAGGAGCGAATTGCCGAAGGCGTCGAAAAATACCGCCAGGAATACACTGCCTACTACCATCGCCTTGCCCAGGCGAATTCACCCGCCTTGCGCGACGCGAACCCTAGCGTGGTGCTGGTGCCGGGCGTGGGCATGTTCACGTTCGGCAAGAGCAAGACCGAAGCGCGCATCACCGGCGAGTTTTACGTGAACGCCATCCACGTGATGGCCGGCGCGACCGCGCTGGGCGAAGGCGCGAAGCCTCCTACGCCGCTGCCGCAGGCGCCGCGCCCGGAGGATTCTTCGGAATTCGCCAGCTACGATAACTACGTCGCGTTGCCGCTGCCAGAGGCCTTCCGCATCGAATACTGGGCGCTCGAGGAGGCGAAGCTCCGCCGTCAGCCGCCCGAAAAGGAGTTCAGCCGGAAGATCTTCTTCGTCGTGGGCGGCGGCAGTGGCATCGGCCGGCTCACAGTTTTGTGTCTGGCCGAACGCGGCGCGCACGTCGTGGTCGCCGACCGCGACGCGCAGGGGGCAGCGGAAACCGCCGAGCAGGCCGCGGGATCGAAGGAAGCCGTGGCCTGCTCCAGCATGGACCTCGGGGACCGGGCCAGCATCACCGCGGCCCTCCGCGCCACGGTTTTGCTCTTCGGCGGCCTGGACGGCCTCATCAACACTGCAGCCCTCTTTATTCCCCCCGACTCCCACGGCCGCCTGGCGGATGAGCAGTGGCGGCGCACCTTCGACATTAATGTGGCCGGCAACTACCTACTGGCGGATGAAGCGCGCGGCATTCTGCTGGCTCAGGCCTTGTCGGCGGCGATCGTGCTGACCAGTTCCGCCAACGCCGTGGTGCCCAAGTGGGGGAGCGAAGCGTACGACATCAGCAAAAGCGCCGTCAGCCACCTGGTGCGCGAACTGGCCGTGGGACTCGCGCCGCTGGTGCGCGTGAACGGCGTTTCGCCGGCCACGGTCGTGGAGGGTTCCACCATGTTCCCCCGCGAGCGTGTCCTTGCTTCCTTGAAGAGATTTCATGTCGCCTTCCACGAAGAGGAGTCAACGGAAGAATTGCGCAGCAAGCTGGCACAGTTCTACGCGCAGCGCACGCTCACGAAACTTCGCGTGAGCCCCCAAGACTGCGCGGAGGCCATCTGCTGGCTAGCCAGCGACCGTGCCGCGAAAACGACCGGTCACCTGATTCCTGTGGACGGCGGCTTGGTGGAGGCTTTCCTGCGATGAAGAGTGCTCGCAATGTGGTGGCGGTTGACCTGGGTGCCGAAAGCGGACGGTTGGTGCTCTGCCGCTGGAACGGCAGCGAGGGAACCCTGGAGGAGGTCCATCGCTTCCCCAACGGCCCCCAGCAGGTCGAGAACCACCTGGTGTGGGATCTCGACCGGCTCTGGGAGGAGATTCTGAAAGGTCTGTTGATAGCTGCCGCCAAGACCCAAGGCCATGTCGACAGCGTGGGAGTGGACGGCTGGGGCGTGGACTATGTTCTGCTCGATCCTGCCGGCAATCGCCTTGGCCACTCCTTCTGCTATCGCGATGCGCGCAACGTACCCGCCATGCAGCGCGCCCTGGCCACGGTTCCCAAAGAGAAGATCTACGCAATCACCGGGAGCCAGTTCATGCCCTTCAACACGCTCTACCAGTTGCTGGCGCATGTCGCGGAATTCCCCGAGGAGTGGGAGCGCGCCGCGCTCTGGCTCACGCTCCCGGAGTACTTTCAGTACCGCCTGACGGGCATGGCCGCAGCGGAGTACACCCAGGCCAGCACCACGCAAATGCTCGATGTGCGCACGAAAACCTGGTCCGAGGAGCTGACGGAAGCGTTCGGACTCAGCCTGGAGAAATTCCCGACCCTCGTGGAGGCCGGCACGGTGCTAGGGAAGATGCACGCGGAAGTCGGTCCCGCCGTGGGCCTCGAGAACACCCGAGTGATCGCGCCCGCCTGCCATGACACGGGCTCCGCGGTCGCCGGCATTCCCTTCCCCCACGACGGCCAGGCTTTCATCAGCTCGGGGACGTGGTCGCTGGTGGGCACGGTCCTCGCCGAGCCCGTCGTCACCGCGCAGGGCCTCGCCAGGAATTTCACCAACGAAGGCGGCGTGGCGGGCAGCATCCGGTTCCTGCAAAATGTCATCGGCCTGTGGCTTCTCCAGGAGTGCCTGCGCGAATGGAACGGCCGGGGTCTGCGCCTGACTGCGGCGGAGCTGGCCGCCCAATGTGCGGAGACTTCTCCCCAGGGGCCGTACTTTCCAGCCGACGGGAATACCTATCTCGCGCCCGGCGACATGGTGGAACGCATCAACGCCGGGCTGCGCGCCGCGGGGTTCCAGGAAGAAAAACGTCCCCCGCAGTTGGCCGGGATCATCTTCCGCAGTCTCGCCCGCCGTTACGCCGAGGTGCTGGGCGAGCTCCGGGAGATCTCCGGCAAGTCCATCAAACGCATCTGCATCGTGGGCGGTGGCGTGAAGAACGAAGCGCTGAATCGGCTGACCGAACTGGTTACGGGGATCGAGGTCGTGCGCGGGCCCAGCGAGTCCACAGCGGCAGGCAACGCCGCGGTGCAGATCGCCGCCCTGGAAGAAGCCGTTTCGCTCGAGCAGGTCCAGGCCATCAGCGCGCGGCTGAAATCCGCATCGGCCCAATAAGGCTGGTTGCGACTTCTACGGCAGCCGCCGTCCCCCGAAAGACCTGACCTGAAGTAGAAATAAGGTTTGTATAAATAAGGATTGTACACTTGACCGGAAAACCCATTTCCGCTAGCGTTGCAGGCTTATAGGCTCATGGGAAAACCTCGAGTAGCTCTCTTCATCACCTGTCTGGTTGACCAGTTTCTGCCTCACGTGGGCGAATGTGTGGTCAGGATTTTGCGACGGTTAGACGTCGAGGTATCGTTTAACCCGGCACAGACGTGTTGCGGTCAGCCGGCGTTCAACACCGGCTATCGGGACGAGGCCCGCAGCGTGGCCGCGCGCGTGTTGGACCTCTTCGACGACGCCGACTATATCGTAGCCCCCTCAGGCTCCTGCACCTCGATGGTGCGGGTCTTCTATCCCGAGCTCTTCGCGGATGACCCCGCACGCCTGCGCAAGTGCACACAGCTACGGGAACGCTTCTTCGAATTCTCCGAATTCCTGGTCAACGTCCTGAAGGTCGAAGACCTGGGCGCGAGCTTTGCGCATCGCGTGACGTATCACGACTCCTGCCACCTGCTGCGCGAATTGGGCGTCGAGGAAGCGCCGCGCAAGCTGCTCCGCAAAGTCCGCGGCATCAATCTTGTCGAGATGCAGGATTACCAGCTCTGCTGTGGTTTCGGTGGCACCTTCTCCGTGAAATTCCCGGAAGTCTCCGTGCCCATGGGGGAGGACAAAGTCCAGGCCGCGTCCGAAACCGGCGCCGAATACCTGGTGGCGGCCGACGGTGGCTGCCTGATGCACCTCGCCGGCCTCATTCACCGCCAGGGATTGCCGCTCAAAACCCTGCATTTGGCGGAGGTCCTGGCGCAACAGGAGAAGCATTAGGTTTCAGGTGTCAGGTGCCAGGGCTGAAACCTGACACCTGGCACCTAACACCTAGCACCTGCTATGGACGACACGGGCATCCACAGCAACGAGATTCACGTGGGCGCGAGCCGGACCCTCGGCAATGCGCGCCTGCTCGAGGCCTACCGCGCTTCGACGTTGCGCTTGTACACACACCGGCTGCAGGCCATTAGCGAGGTTCCTGGCTTTGAGCGGCTCTGCGACCGGGCGCGGGAGGTGAAGCGCGAGGTCATCGAGCACCTTGATTCTTACCTCGCCCAGTTCGCTGATAACGTGGAACGCCACGGCGGCAAGGTGCACTGGGCCTCTACGGCCGAAGAGGTTTGCAGGATTGTAGTCGATATCGCCCACCACTCGGGCGCGCGGGAGGTGGTGAAAGCCAAGAGTATGCTCGGTGAGGAAGTCGAGGTGAATCACGCGCTCGCGGCGGCGGGGATTCGCGCCATGGAAACCGATCTGGGAGAATTCATCATCCAGCTTGCGGGCGAGCGGCCCGCGCACATCGTGGCGCCCGCCATCCACAAGACCCGCGAGGACGTTTCCGAGCTTTTTGTGACTCACATCCAGGCTGAGCGCACGGTGGTGCCCGAGCAACTGACCGCCATCGCACGCCGGGCGCTGCGCGAGATGTTCCAGAAGGCCGGCATGGGAATGAGCGGCGCAAACTTCGCGGTGGCGGAAACCGGAACCGTGGTCCTGGTGGAAAACGAAGGCAACATCCGCATGTGCACCACCGTTCCGCGCGTGCACGTGGCATTGGTGGGAATCGAAAAGCTCATCCCGCGGCTGGCCGACCTGGGCGTCTTCCTGCGGCTGCTCGGGCGCTCCTCGACGGGCCAGAAGCTCACGACTTACACTTCGTTTCTGACCGGGCCGCGCCGTCCGGGCGAGGACGGCCCGGAAGAGATGCACGTGATCATGGTGGACAATGGCCGGACCGCGGCGCTTGCCGACCCCAAAATGCGCGAGATGCTTTACTGCATCCGCTGCGGGGCCTGCCTGAACACCTGCCCGGTTTATCGCAAGATCGGCGGGCACGCCTATGGATGGGTTTACAGCGGCCCCATCGGTGCGCTGGTCACGCCAGAGCTAGTGGGCATCGGCCAGGCTCGGGAATTACCTTTTGCCTCGTCACTGTGCGGAGCGTGCCGCGAGGTCTGCCCGGTGCGGATCAATATCCCCGACCTGCTCCTCCATTTGCGCAGCCAAGCGCAGGAACATGCGCCCAAGCGGCAGGAGTCGCTCCTGCCGGAACGGCTCATGTTCCGTCTGTGGGCCTGGGGGATGCGTCACCCGCTCCTCTACGCACTGGGTACGCGGCTGGCTCGTTGGGGGCAGGTCCTGCTGGCGCGCCGGGGTTGGATTCGGAAAATTCCTCTGTTCCCCGCTTCCCAATGGACCAAGGGCCGCGACTTCCCAGCACTCGCGCCGAAGGCTTTTCGAGACCGCTGGAAACAGCTTCGCGGCGAGTAGGAAGTTGTTGCTAGCGGGTCCGCTTTTTCGCTCCGGGAAAATCTTTGCCGCTCCATCGAGGTGCACCATGCGCAGAATTGATTTAGTCCGAAGCTTTGGTTGGGTTGCACTCATGGCCTTGCCCGCCATGTGGAGCCTCCAACCTGCTCGCGCCGCGGAGGGCCCGCTGCCTCCCACCAACTTGCGGTGCGAATACCTGAAAAATCCGCTGGGAATCGATGTGCTCCAGCCGCGCTTCGCCTGGGTGCTCGCCCACACGGAGCGCGGGCAAAAGCAGACCGCCTATCAGGTGCTGGTGGCTTCCAGCCTGGAGCTGCTCAACCAGGATAAGGGTGACCTGTGGGACAGCGGCAAGACCGCTTCCGAGGATTCCGCGCAGGTGGTCTACTCGGGAAAACCCCTTGCCAGTGCCAAGACCTGCTACTGGAAGGCTCGCTATTGGGACTCTGCGGGCAATGTCAGTCCATACAGCCTGGTGGCGCGATTTGAGATGGGGCTCCTTACGCGGGAAGAGTGGAAGGGGCAGTGGATCGGGCGCGACAATTTGCTCCGGAAAGAATTCACTCTCAGCGGGAAGGTGGTTGGGGCCCGCGCGTACGTTACGGCGCTTGGCTACTACGAACTCAGAATCAACGGCGAGAAGGTAGGGTGCAATGTTCTCGACCCGGCGTGGACGACCTATCCCGTGCGGATCCTCTATTCCACTTATGACATCACCGCACAACTGCGGCCGGGTAAGAATGCTTTCGGAGCGATGCTGGGTGGGGGATGGGCGACGCTCGGCGCGGGGGAAGTCCCCGCTCCCTATAAACAGCCCGCCTTGTTGCTCCAGGTCAACATCGACCTCGCTGACGGCAAGACCGTGACGGTCGCGAGCGACAACTCCTGGAAGGTGACCAAGGGACCGATCGTCAGTGACCGCGTTTGGGATGGGGAGACATACGACGCCCGGCGCGAACTGCCGGGCTGGGACTTGCCGGGCTTTGATGACTCTGCGTGGAGCGCCGCGCAGACCGTTGAAGGCTCAAAGGGGACTCTCTCCGCGCAAATGATGCCGCCCATCCGCGTCGTTGACTCGATGGTTCCCGTCGCCCTCACGAGTCCCCGGCCCGGTATGTACGTCTATGACCTGGGCCAGAACTTCAGTGGCTGGGCGGTGCTCCACGTGCTTGGCCCGCGCGGCACGGAAGTCCGCCTGCGATTCTCGGAATTGCTCTATGACGACGGCATGGTCAATCGCGAAAACATCCGCGAGGCCAAATCGCGCGACATCTACATCCTGCGCGGCGAAGGCATGGAGACTTACGAGCCGCACTTCACCTATCACGGCTTCCGGTACGTGGAGGTGACGGGGTACCCGGGCACACCCAGCCTCGATTCGCTGCGCGGGCGCGTGGTGCATACGGCCGTCGAACCCACGGGTAATTTTGCGGCTTCGAAGGCTCTGTTGAATCAGATTCACAAAGTCATCCGCTGGTCAGACCTGACGAACCTCCACAGCGTCCCCACCGATTGCGACCAGCGCAACGAGCGCATGGGCTGGTTGGGCGACGCCCAGACCAGCGCCGAAGGCATGATGCTGAATTTCGACATGGCTGCGTTCTTCACCAACTTCTTGCGCGATATGCGCGACGTGCAGGGCGCGGACGGCACCCTGACCGATACCGTCCCACACCGCTACGGCAGCCGACCTGCCGATCCCGCCTGGGGCACGGCCTATCCGCTGATCTGCTGGTACATGTACGAGCAGTACGGTGACCGTCGCATTCTGGAAGAGAACTACGAAGGGCTGAAGAAATATGTGGAGTTCCTCCGCAGCCGGGCCCCCGACAACGTTCTGCGCTACAGTTATTACGGCGACTGGGTAGCCATTGAAAAGACTCCGGGCGAACTCGTTTCCGACTTCTACTACTACTACGATACGCTTCTCCTTTCGAAGATCGCCGCGGTGCTTGGCAATTCCGCTGACTCCGCGAGTTACGCGGCGCTTGCCACGCAGGTCAAAGACGCCTTCAATCACGAGTTCTTCGACGCCAAGACGGGCAACTACGCGGGCGGCACGCAGACGGCCAACGCCCTTCCGCTGTTTCTGGATATGGTGCCCAAGGACCGTCGCGGCTCGGTCACATGGAACCTCACCGACAACATCCTTTACCGCCACGATACGCACCTGACCACGGGTTTTATCGGCGTCCGCTACCTGATGCCGCTGCTCACCGAGTTGAACCGCTCGGATCTGGCCTACGACCTCGCCGTGCAGACGACTTACCCGAGCTGGGGTTACATGATCGCCAATGGCGCCACGACTCTCTGGGAACTCTGGCAGAACAAGGCCGGGCCGTCGATGAACTCCCACGACCATCACATGATGGGTAGCGTGGACGCCTGGTTCTATCGGGCTTTGGCGGGAATCAAGGTGGAGGCCGAGAATGCCGGCTACCGCCACTTTCGGATCGAGCCGCAAGTGGTACGCGACCTCGCCTGGGCAAGCGCCACGGTGGGCACGGTGCGCGGCAACGTAACGTCTTCCTGGACTCACACGCCGGGAGTTGTGACGCTCGAAGTGGACGTGCCCGTCAACAGCACGGCGAGCGTTTCGATTCCGAAAGACTTGGAAATGACGCAGGCTACCGTCCGCGAGGGCGATCGGACGGTTTGGGAGAACAACCACTTCGTGGAGGGAACGCCGGGCATCAGGGGCGCGAAATACGAAAACGGCCGCGTCGCCTTCGAGGTGGGGTCCGGCCATTACGCCTTCCGATTGACAGGCCAGTGAGGGGGGACGCTATCCGCAGGTTAAAACCTGCGACTACTCACGGTCGGCCCCTATCGGGGCCACCCGACACTGCGATGGAGCCAGCGGCTTTGGCAAAACGAGTGAGAAACACAGTTGACAAGAGGAATGCCAACCGTCGAAAGTAATGCCTTTGAGTCCTGATCGTTTGAAATCGACCTTTGAACTCATGGGAGCCCTGCAATATGAAACTGGTGACTTACGAGACCGCCAAGCAATCTCGCCTGGGCGTGGTAGAAGGCGAGTTCGTGGTCGATGTGGCCACAGCGTATGGCCTGATCGCCAAGGGGCGAATCGCCGACGTCAAGGTAGCCGCAGCAGCGAAGGTGCTGCGCAAGCTGGGGAGACCGCCTGAGGACATGCTGGAACTCCTGGCGCTGGGAGGAGGATATCGCAAGGCGCTCGGCGTCATCACAGCGGGCGCCGGGACGGCCGGTAAGGGTCAAAAGGGCCTGCTCACGCCGCTGCGCTCCGCCAAGCTGCGCGCGCCCATAGCTCGGCCCAACAAGATCACCTGCATCGGCCTCAATTATGCCGACCACGCGCGCGAGCAGGGCATCGAACCGCCCAGCGCGCCGATCTACTTCCTGAAATCCCACAACACCATCTGCGGGCCCGGCGACCCCATCAAGCTGCCGCCCAACTCCACGCAGGTGGATTACGAAGCCGAATTCGCCGTGGTGATCGGTAAGCGCGGTCACTGCATCGCGGAGAGCGAGGCGCACAAATACATCGCTGGTTATACTATCCTGCACGACGTGAGCGCGCGCGACATGCAGTTTGGCGACAAGCAATGGTATCGCGGCAAGAGTTGCGATACTTTCGCACCCACCGGCCCGTGGATCGTCACTCCTGAGGAGATTCCTGATCCCAACAACCTTCGCATCTCGCTTACGCTGAACGGCGAGACGATGCAGGACTCGAGCACCAGCAACTTGATCTTCAAGGTTCCCTTTCTGATCAGCTATCTCTCCCAATCCGTTACCTGGGAAGTCGGCGATCTGATCTCTACGGGCACGCCACCCGGCGTGGGGGTATTTCGAAAGCCGCCCGTCTTCCTGAAACCCGGCGACACGGTCAGCGTCAGCGTGGAAGGGATCGGGACGCTCACGAACCCAGTCGTTGGGCCGTAGCTCGGATGGGGTAAGCCACTGGTTCGACCGATGCGACTCGAAGAGCCCGGCTGGCGCAAAGTCTCTTTTTAGGTGCGCGATTTTGCGGGTCAAGGAGAGACCCCTCACCCGGCCTCGTACCTCGGCCATCCTCTCCCCACGGGAGAGGGTTGTGGATTTGGAGGGTTGACGTCCGCAGTCCCGCCTACCGTAAGCGTTCCTCCTAAGGATATAATGGGTGACTCTCAACATCATCCCGGAGGCTACTTCATGCAACTGCCCGAATTCAAGAACGAACCCCTGAGCGACTTCAAAGGCAATCCCGAGCATCGCCGGCGGATGGAAGGTGCTTTGGAGGAAGTCCGCAAGGAGCTGGGCCGCGGGTACGATTTGGTGATCGGCGGCAAGCGTGTTAAGACCCAAGACAAACTCTTTTCGTACAACCCCAGCCATCCGGACCAGGTGGTCGGCGTGTTTTCCAAGGCCGATGCCGCGCTGGCAGACGGCGCCATTCGCACCGCCGACGAGGCGTTTAAGACCTGGAGCCACACGTCCGTCGAGAAGCGCGTCGAGTTGTTGTTCAAGACCAGCAGGATTCTGCGCGAGCGCAAGTATTACTACGAAGCGTGGATGGTGTACGAGGTCGGCAAGACCTGGCCCGAGGCGGACGCCGACGTGGCGGAGGCCATCGATTTCACCGAGTTTTACGGCCGGGAGATGCTGCGCCTGGCCGGCCCGCAACCGCTCACACCCGTTCCGGGAGAGAAAAACTATCTGCGCTACATTCCGCTCGGTGTGGGCATCGTGATCCCTCCCTGGAACTTCCCGCTGGCCATTCTGGCGGGCATGACGCTGGCGTCAATCGTGGCGGGCAACCCCGCGGTCATGAAACCCTCCAGCGACTCGCCCACTATCGCCTACAAGTTTCTCGAGGTTCTGGAAGAAGCGGGCGTGCCCCCGGGCGTGGTGAATTTCTTGCCCTGCCCCGGCGGAACGGTGGGCGATGTCCTGGTCGGTCACCCGCGCACACGCTACGTGGCTTTCACGGGATCAAAAGAGGTCGGGCTGCGCATCAATGAGCTGGCGGCCAAGACCGCGCCCGGGCAGATCTGGGTGAAGCGCGTGATCGCGGAGATGGGCGGCAAGGACTCGATTGTGGTGGACAGCGAAGCTGACCTCGAGGCGGCGGCCGAGGGCGTCGCGGCTGCCGCGTTCGGCTACCAGGGCCAGAAGTGTTCCGCCTGCTCGCGCGCCATCGTGGTGGAAGCGGTCTATGAAACTTTCCTGGAAAAACTCAAGCAGCGCGTGGCACAGATTACGGTCGGTCCCGCGGAGCGCCCGGAAAACTATATGGGACCGGTGATTAACGCCAAGGCCAAGCAATCCATCCTGGAATACATCGAGGTCGGAAAGAAGGAAGGCCGCGTGATCATCGGCGGCGGTGAAGCTGCCGGTGGGGGCCATTTCATTCAGCCCACGGTCATCGCGGACATCCCCCCCACGGCCCGCCTCGCCCAGGAAGAAATCTTCGGCCCGGTGCTGGCGGTGATCCGAGCCGGGAATTTTGACGAGGCCCTCGCCATCGCCAATAACACCGAGTACGGGCTGACGGGCGCCGTGTACACCAAGGACCGGCGTAAACTTGAAAAAGCCACGGAAGAGTTCTTCGTAGGGAACCTCTACTTCAACCGCAAGTGCACGGGCGCGCTGGTCGGCGCCCACCCGTTTGGGGGATTCAACATGTCGGGAACCGACTCCAAGGGCGGTGGGCACGACTACCTGCTGCTCTTTACCCAGGCCAAGACGATCGCCGAAAGGCTTTCTCCCTAGGCTCTTGGCCGAAACATCGCCAAAAGATCCCCGGTCCTAAGTGCCTGGGCCGCGCCGCCGAAGATAAGAATGATCTCGATGATTCCCCTCCTTGATTAAGGAGGGGACGAGCGGGTGGTTGACCTGCGCGCTTGTTCCCGTACCCACCACCCCCTAACCCCCCCTCAGCCGAGGAGGGGAGCCGCTTGACTTACCGTGTTCATTTTCCCTAGGTCATCGTCAACAGATCCAACACCGGCGAAGTTGGGTTCTCGAAGCTCAATCTAATGATTACAAACGAGATAGTTCAAAAACGGGTTGGCCGTTTCGGAATCCTGATTCATCCCCGAAGGCGATGCTCCCGCAGGGCTGGACCGCCCTCCCGGGCGTTTCGCGCCAGCAACATTTTCCGAGCAAACTTGCGGAAAATGTCCCGGCCTTTTACTCCTGCGTCATTGTTTCATGGTGGAGTGATGCTCACAGGCGTCAATAATTAGGTGGTTATTTTTGGCTTGCTTTCTTGGGCCGTTCTCGTATAATGGGGCGCCGGAGCAAGCAGCGCAATTCTCTCCACGACTTTGTCAGCATGCTTGGGCTATTTGAGGCGATAGCATGAGTGACCAGCTTGAGGGTCTCGTACAAGTCGGCCCACGAGCGCGTATCCAAGCGGAGCTTGTGAAGCTCGAATCCCAGAAGAGGGAAATCTGGATTCTGGTCGTGTTCGCGGCTGCGGTCCTTTGCCTTGGTATCTTATCGTTTTTTTTCCCTGGTTCCTTCTGGAAGAGCAACACCCTGAATCTCAGTTTCTCCCCGCAAGTCCTTTTCGTGGTCATGATCATTACGGTGGTAATGGCGCTGATTTACGTCCGGCAGGACTTGGAGGTCAGAGGGCTTCGGCTGGCCAATCTGCAACAGATCCTCTCCTCCCAGGAGAAACAGGCTGCCAGCATGATCGATGCGCTGACGAACGTCTTCACGCGACGTTTGCTCCCTGACCTCCTGCAAGGAGAGATCGCCCGCGCCGAGCGCACCAACCGCTCGTTGGGGCTCCTGATGTGCGACGTAAATAACTTCAAACACGTGAACGATCGCCATGGCCACCTGATGGGGGATTACGTACTCACCCAAGTCGCCGCGATTCTGAAGTCCTGCGTGCGCGGCTCCGACTATGTGATCCGGTACGGTGGCGACGAGTTCCTCATCCTGCTTCCCGAAACCAACGAGAAAGGCAGCGAAATCGTTCGCCAGCGCATCCACGAGAAGGTTTCCGATTGGGACCGGAACAACCGCGTGGGCGATTTACCGATCTCCGTCAGCGTGGGCCTGTATCTCCACGTCACCGGCCAGACCGCGGAGAAGGATGTGGCGGAAGCCGACGTCCGCATGTACGCGGAAAAACTGGCCAACAAGCGCGCGGCGGCACCGGCCGATGCGTCAACCCTCCAGCAGTAGATCTTTTCCATACTTCAGTCTAACGTGCTGCGTGCGCGCTTTCCCTGAGCAGCGCCGTAGCCTGGTCGATCGCCTGCGCCAGGCGGCGTGCCTGTTCGTGAGCACGCGCGAAATCCTTCTGCTCCAGGGCTTCCCGCAAACCGGGAAGAGTCTCAGCCTCGTAGCTGGGCAAGGGCGCGTAGATCAGGTGACGGAACCACGGCCGGCCGGGAATTCCTTCTTCCGCGAGCAGCGCACGCTCTTCCTGCATGAGCGTCAAGTTGGTGGCGGCCACCTCAGGTGGTAAGGATGATCCGCGGGAAGGCACACTGGGTGCGGGTCGGCGCTCCCCCGGCGATGTCCCGCGCCGCCAGCTCTCCAGCCCCTCCGTGGTCGTCCGTGCGGCGGCCTCCCAGTCGCGGCACTTCTCGATCAGCGGCTTGATTTCCTGGTCGAAGAAATCCGCGGGAGCCAGCTTTTCAAGCCCCAGAAGGTAGGCGGCCACTTCCGCGGCATAGAGCGAGTAGTCGAACGGGAGCACATCGGCATCGGCAAAACGCAGGGCCAGCAATCCCCACACCCGGCTCATGGCAGCGTGGTAGCGGAAGCCCGGGTCGCCGATGCGTTCCATCCAGGCGTAATCGTCGTAGACCGAATGATAGACGCCGTAAGGACCATCGAAAATCATGTCGACGGAGGGGACGCCTTCGTGCTGCAGGAAAACCATGAAATCCGAGCCTCCCCCCAGCACGCCGAAGGGCACAGGGCTGGCGATGGCGCCGCTTACCCCGTAACTCCGGACGTTCTCCGTGCGCAAGCGTTCCTTCCAGCGGTCGTAGACGCTACGCCCGGTAGCCGGGTCGCGCACCTGCTGCGCCGCCTCCCCCACGGCGGGCAGCAGCGCGGGCACGAGATTCACGGTGAAGTCCTGCCCGCTCGTCGCGGCGTCAACATTCAGGCACACCACGGCGTTCCGGCGCAACTCGGAGGCGTGCTCCTCGCCCCACTCGGTCGAGCCCGTCAGCGTGTATTCCTCCGCGTCCCAGCTCCCCAGCAGGATCGTGCGCCGCGGGCGGAATCCGGCGCGCAGCAGATGGCCGAGAGCGCGTGCGGTCTCCAGCATGCACGCCATCCCGCTGGAAGGATCGACGGCGCCGTAAACCCACGCGTCGTGATGGTTGGAAAGAATGACCAGCTTCTCAGGCTCCTCGCTGCCCCGGATCTCGCCGATGACGTCCCAGATGGGTGTCACGCGGTTTTCCATCCGCAACCCCAAGTGGATCTTCACCGCGTCGCCGCCCAGGTGATAGGCGAAAGGCAATCCTCCCTGCCAGTTTTTGGGAGCGGCAGGCCCGGCGAGCCGTTTGAGAATCTCCGCGCCGTCTGCAGCGGAAAGCGGCACCATGGGAATCCGGGGGAGGATCTTGGCTGCGGATTCGGGGATCCGTTTCGCGTCAGGCGTCGAGGCCCACCCCGGCGTCAGCGGGTCGCCCGGCACCAGAAAGTCGAAAACTACCGAGCCGCGCTGGAAGTGGCCGAGAGGTCCCCACGGTCCCTGCGGATAGACGGGGCCGCGCGGCGCGCCGTCTTCGGCCGGATCGGAGTAAACAATCGTTCCCGCCACGCCGCGTCTTTCCGCCTCCAGGCTCTTCCCGCCGCGATAACCGTGGAAGTAGCGCGCCAGCACGATCTTGCCTCTCACGCTCACGCCAAGTTTTTCGAGGTAGTCGTAGTCCTCGGCATTCCCGTAATTCACGTAGACGACGGGGGCGGCCAGGTCCGCCGAGGGCGAATATGCGGCCCACGGCAGGCGGGTAAGCGGATCGCGCAGGCGGGTTTGCTTATCACCGGGGACGGGAGGCTCGGGATTCGCAAGCTTGACGCGCTCGGGCTCAACGAGCTCCACGGAAACCTGCTGCGGGTAGGAGAGCAACACGCGGTACTCAACGATGCGCGGGTTCAGCCCGTCGCGCTTGAACTGATTGTAAATGAACTCCGTCACGCGCCGGTCGCCCGGCGTACCCGCCACGTGGGGCCGTGCCGTCAGCCGCCGCAGGTACTCGCCGCAGTGCGCGGCGTCGGGAAGCGCCAGGAAGCGCTGCTCCCATTGCTGCTGCGCGGCGTAGCTTTGCTGGCTGAAACCCAGCGGCGTTTGCGTTACGGGCTCCGCGTCCCTCGCCTCCCGGGACTGGAGTGTCGCGGACCAGACCAGGGCCAGCCCCGCGAGCAGGACCCAACGGTGACTCCGAAGTTGAGAAAACAAGTGCCAGCTCCTTCGCGCAGAATGATTCCGGCGCCGCCTCGACCGTCGCACCACTTCGCGAGCGAGGAAGGATTATTCCGGGGGCGGGGGCGGATGTCAACGCGGGGGTAAAGAAAAACAGGAAGGTGCTGTCAGAAGAGGTGACACCGTTGAGGCTTGGAGCTTCGCATCTCTGCGGCCTCAGTGTGACGGCCAAACAGTCGCTTCCTCACGGTGATGTCCAGGGAACGAAGCCGAGGCATTACTGGCCTCGTGAACCGTCGATGGGCAAGGGAAACCCGCGCGTGGCGTGAAATGATTTTGTTGGAAGGGAAGGAGACGATTACTGCGTGTCTCGGAAGGGAGAGTTGGATTTGTAGAGCGCAATCCTGGCTTTCAGGCCTTCTACCAGAGGCTGCGCGTTTTGTTGGGTCGCGAGGTCCAAGGCTCGGCGTGCGGTTTGCACGGCCTCGGGAAAACGCCCGACCTCGGCGTAGGCTGCGGCCAGCATGTCGAGTAGCACAGGGTCAGGTCCGGCAGATACTTTGACCGCCCGCTCCGCAAGTTCGACGGCCTCAGGACCGTTTCGCACGGATGCTTCAGGGCAGGTTGCCAGTACCCATGCCGTCTGGTTCAGGAGCGGCAGATAGTCTGGGTCCATGCGGCGGAGCCCTTCGCGCCAGCGCCCCAGCGCCTCTGTGACCTTTCCTTGCAGGTAAAGGGCGGCACCCAGGTTGTAGTAGGTCAGAACCTGCCTGGGATCGACCTCCAAAGCCTTCTGGAAATGCGGGATCGCTTCGTCAACCTTTCCCTTCTGTAGGAGGGCCATCCCCAGGTTATCGAGGGCGTCGGCGAAATCGGGTTTAATCTCCGCGGCCTTCTGGAAATGCGGGGTCGCTTCGTCGACTTTCCCCGTCTGCAAGAGGGAAATCCCCAGGTTATTGTGCGCGTCGGCGAAATCGGGGTTGATCTCCACGGCCCTCTGGAAAGGTGGAATCGCTTCGTCGACCTTTCCCTTCTCCGCCAGAGCAATTCCCAGGTTATTGTGGGCCTGGGCAAAATAGGGATTGACCTCCACGGCCTTCTGGAAATGCGGGATCGCCTCGTCAAGCTTCCCCTTGCGCGTTAGGGCTATCCCGAGGTTGAAGTTGGCCTTGGCATCCCCGGGATCGAGTTCCAGGGCCTTCTGCCACTCCGTCATGGCCGCGGCATACTGCTGCTTGTTTTCCAGATCCGCCGCGAGGTTGAACACCCGGTAGAATTCGGTGACTGGGGCATCCAGCTTCGCAAAGCCATCCGGCTGGACATTCACGAACTCCGGGATGTTCACGGCGCGGTTGGCCGCCGTGGTGTTCTCGATCAGGATCGCTGGGCTGTCGTTGCCCTCTTCGTCCAAGTGGGTCAGGAACATCTGCGTGTAAGGCGAGCGGCTATAAGGACCTTGTAACGTCCCGATTTAAAACCTTCAAGGGCCTCCCGGCGCTGACTGAGCGACCGGTCGGAATGGATCTCTGCGGCCCTGTGGCCCATCTGACGCAGATCACGCGTTATCTTCCTCGCGCCATGCTTGGTGCGGGAAAACAAAAGGATCGCCCCGTGATATTGCGAGATCAGCTTGCTCAAGAGCTTGAGTTTCATGTCCTTCTTGACGATGAATAATTCCTGAGTGACGTTTTCTACGGTTGTGCCGGAGGGCGCGACCTCGACAGATACGGGAAGTTTCATGTATTGAGCCGCGATCTCCATCACCTTCTTTGGGATGGTCGCCGAAAAAAGCATTGTCTGACGGTCCTTGGGCAGGTATTTGAGGATCTTCTCTATCTGCGGGGCAAAACCCATGTCCAGCATGCGGTCCGCCTCATCTAAAACCAGCATCGTGACATCATGGGGCATCACATTCCAGCGGCCCATGTGGTCGATAAGCCTGCCGGGGGTTGCAATCACGACGCGCGGATTTTTCCGCAGTGCCACGACCTGATCCTGCATCGAAGCGCCTCCGATGAGACACGCTGTTCTCATCCCAAAGGCATGCGCCAGGTCCTGGAAGGCCTCATCGATCTGTATAGCTAATTCACGAGTGGGAGCCAGAACTAAACCCAGACCCTTTTTCTGGGCCAGGCGTTGCACCATGGGGATCGCGAACGCATGGGTCTTGCCGGTGCCGGTCTGGGCGATGCCGACGACATCCTTACCTTCGATCGCCAGGGGGATAGCCCTGAGCTGGATCGGTGTCGGCACCTTGAACTTTATGCGCTCAAGGATATCGAGTATTTTAGGAGCGATGCCTAATCCGTCGAAACTCGTGACCTCCTGTGATACCTTTTTCTGTAAAAATGCGTTATTTTCCATATGATTAATTATATTCGAGATTCACTAATTGGCAAGGAAATTCGTGACTTTTCAAATCCTTGGCTACCGGCCGCCTCTTCCCTTTCCCTCTCCTTAAAGTAACTGACGCGCGCATCGGCATTCCATGGCGGCGGTTGGGCATAAGCTTTCTGCAGAAGGGGCTGGTTGATGTTCAGGACTAAAAATGATATAAAGAAAAAAAGGCCATGATCGATACTATCGATCATGGCCTTAAACCTCGCTGTCCTTAGTTATGTTTTAAGCCTTTGGGCTGATGCGCACATTGATGGCGCGAGGCCCTTTTGCGCTATTTTCCACTTCAAATTGCACGTCCTGGCCTTCGGTCAAATCAGAAAATTTTGCATCGACAAGGCTGCTCTGATGGAAAAACACTTCTCTTCCGTCCGTATCGCTGATGAACCCGAAACCGCGCTCGCGCACCAGCCTCTTGATCTTTCCAGTATGCATTAGAACCTCCTTAATGAGCACTAAACTTACGAATCCGCTTCAAGCGGATGAGTAAGTTAATGTGCGAATTCCCGCCCTGCAATCTTGATTGCTGGCGGGATCCCGCCCGCTATTTCATAGCTTAGCGGGAACACAAAACCCCATATCCAAATTCGCCGGGTTTTGTGTAACTTCGGGCATAAACTTACGTCACTTGCGTTCCGTAAGTTTAGCCCTCAGTTAAAAGGCCCGGCAATCTCAAATGTTGCCGGGCCGGTTGTTTTTTTAGGTTATAACTTTACTACCTTTGTCGCCTGTTCACCCTTGGGG
>JAIQEZ010000217.1 GCA_020073545.1 Terriglobia bacterium
ATAAAGGAATTGCCGAGATCCGGCGGAGTCAGACCGCGCTCCAAAAGATTGGCTCGCTGGCGCAGAGCTCGCCGCTCGAGCGCCCTTTGAATGCGAATGTGGAGTTCATCCAGCGGGCAGGGCTTCACCACGTACGACTGAAGCGCCTGGCGCGTGACGCGCAGGTTCTGTGCGTTACTCACCTCGCGCAAATCGCCAGCTTCGCGGACCACCATTTCTACGTGGAAAAATCCGCGCGCGGCGGCCGCACCGTGACGACGGTCAGGCCGTTGGAGGGTGAGAAGGAACGCGCCGAAGAGCTGGCGCGGATGCTCTCCGGCAGCCAGATCACCGACGCCGCCCTGAAGCACGCCGCCACCATGCTGCGCCAAGCGGCGGGGTGAGGATTATGCGTCGCGCCGGCGTCCCGGTGGCGCGGCCTGACGCCGGCAAGTCCGATTTCAGGTCCGATTTCTGGTCCGATGTGAATCGGACCAGCGGACCCCTGGGATCGGAGACTCCAGAAACCGGAGACCCCGACAAGCCTGCACGTGGGGCGAACCACGCTACTCAAAGCGTGGGTTTCGGGCTATACTGAATTCGCAGGGTGAGCGCCGCTCCATGGGGAATGATCTGATTCAGATCGCCAGTGCCCAGCCGTGCCACGCGGTAGCGCCCGGCGTGTCGGCGGCCTCCGCAGACGTCGCGCGCGGTAGGACATTCTACCTGGAGACCTTCGGCTGCCAGATGAACGTCCACGACTCCGAGAAAGTGGCGGGCGTGCTGATGGCGCGGGGTTACCGCCCGGTGGATTCTCACCAGGACGCCGATATCATCCTTTACAATACCTGCAGCATTCGGGAAAAAGCCGCCCAGAAAGTTTTCTCGCGTTTGGGAGCCTTCCGCCAGGGCCGCCCGGGCGCAGGGAAGATCGTCGGCGTGCTGGGTTGCGTGGCACAGCAGGAAGGCGAGGTTTTTTTCGAGCGCGCGCCCCAGGTCAGTTTGGTATGCGGCTCGGCGAGCTATCCAAGGCTCCCCGACCTGCTCGACCAGCTCGAGTCCGGCAACCGGCGCGTGAAAGGCCTGGAGCTCGACACCGAGGGTTGCTTTGAAACCGAGCTCACGCGCCGCGACAACCGCTATCGAGCCTACCTGACGATTATCGAGGGATGTGATCAGCGCTGCGCCTTCTGTGTTGTGCCCATGACGCGCGGGCCGGAGCGGAGCCGTTCCAGTGCGAAGATTCTTGAGGAGTGCCGGCGGCTCGTCGACGAGGGTTATACCGAGATTCAGCTTCTGGGCCAGATCGTCAACGCTTGGCGGGACCCCTCGCCTGCGGGTTGGAGCTTTGCGGACCTGCTGGCGCGCGTGGCAGAGGTCCCCGGCGTTCGACGCGTGCGGTTCACCACCTCGCACCCACGCTACTTTACACCCGAGATCGTCCAGGCCATTGATTCTCATCCCACGCTCTGCGATCAGATCCACCTGCCCGTGCAAGCGGGTTCCACCACAGTTCTGGAACGCATGCGGCGCGGCTATTCGCGCGAAGAATATCTGGAGAAGATCCATTGCATCCGCAAGGCCCAACGCGCTATTAGCCTTTCGACGGACATCATCGTCGGCTTCTGTGGAGAAAGCGAAAAGGATTTTGAGCAGACGCTCTCACTGCTTGCCGACGTTGAATACGATCAGATTTTCTCGTTCAAGTTTTCTCCGCGGCCCGACACCGCCGCACTGGGATTTTTCGACTCCGTTTCAGATGAGGAAAAAGGCCGCCGGCTGACGGTTGTGCAGGAGCTGCAGCGCCAGATTCAATTACGCCGCAACCAAGCGCTGGTCGGACGGAATTTGGAAGTCCTGGTGGAAGGATATCAGCCACGCCTGGGTCAGGCGGTGGGGCGAACCACCCACAACCGGGTGCTCAACTTCCCGGGTGTGCCCGCCGAGGTAGGTTGCTATGTGCAGGTGCGGGTGACTTCGGCTGGGCCGAACAGCCTGGTGGGTGAACGCGTGACTCGGGCTCAAGGCGGTGCGGCGAGCGCCTGATTTTTCCGGGAATCCGCTGCCGGCTTGGCGAGCGGCGGCACAGGCGGAGCGGAGGGGGAGCATGGAAGTTGAAATGAAAATCCGCGGTCTGGTCATGGATCCCGTGACCAACATGCCCATTGTCATCTTAAAAGATGTGAATGGCACGGCGGTGCTGCCCATCTGGGTGGGGATTTATGAGGCGAACGCCATCGCCCTGGAGATCGAAAAGGTAACCACCCCTCGGCCCATGACGCACGATCTGCTCAGGAATCTGCTGCTGGGCCTCGAAACGCACGTGCACAAAGTTGTGGTGAGCGAGCTCCGTGATGATACCTTCTATGCGTTGATCTGGCTGGAAAGGGACGGCCAGATGATGTCGATCGATTCTCGACCCAGCGACGCGCTGGCCCTGGCCTTGCGCGTGGATTGCCCCATCTACGTTGAGGACGAGGTATTGAAAAGCTCGAAGCTCTCCGCGAACGCCAGCGACAAAGTTAGCAGCGAGGAATTGCGAAAGTGGCTTGAGAACTTGAACGACGAGGACATGGGGCGATATAAAATGTAGTCGGTGGCCGCACGTCTATTCCAGGCCGCGGCAAGGCCTGGGAAGACACCTGAACCTGCTTGCCGGAGTCCGCAGTGGCCGCAGTCGTAATTGCCATCGCGAATCAGAAGGGCGGAGTCGGAAAGACGACGACCGCCGTGAACCTGGCTGCCGCTTTTGCCCTCAAGAACCGGCGAACTCTCCTCATCGATCTCGACCCCCAAGCCCACAGCTCGGTGACGTTCTACGCGCCCGAGGAAATCACCACTTCCATCTACGACGTGCTCGCCGACCACCGCGTGAGTTTGGCGGATGTCGTGCGTCCCACCAAGGTGGCGAACCTTTGCCTGGTGCCCGCCAAGATTGCCTTGGCCAAGCTGGAAGGGAATTTGGTGGGGCAGTTCGACGGCCCCTACCGGTTGAAAGACGCCTTGACGAACGTGAAAAACGATTTTGACCTGATTGTCATCGACACGCCGCCGGCGTTGGGAATCACCACCGTGAACGCCCTGGTGGCGGCAAACTACTTGCTGGTGCCCATCCAGGCTTCCTACTACTCCCTGGAGGGGACCGACGACTTGCTGGAGACATTGGAGCGCATTCGGGCGCGACCCAATCCGGGGCTGCAATTACTGGGCGTCATCGTGACACTCTACGACAAGCGCACGAACCTGGCGCGCGACATCTACAAGCAGGTCAGGGCAGTGTTTGGCGACAAGGTCTTCAAGACCGTGATTGGCAAGAACGTGCGCCTGGAGGAAAGTCCGGCCTACAAGGAAACGATTTTCAGCTTTGCGCCTGATTCCAGCGGGGCTGAAGAATATGCGCAGCTCGCCAGGGAGGTCATGCAACGTGTCAGTTAGACGTGCTGGTTTACCGATCACTGTGAAGATGCGGCACAACGCGCACTACGTCGAGGAGATCATCTCGCGTAGCGGCGCGGCCATCGGCCGGATGATTCCCATCGAGCAGCTTCAGCCCAACGCCGATCAGCCCCGCAAGGACGTGGGTGACTTGCGCAGCCTGACGGACTCAGTGCGCGAAAAGGGCGTGCTGGAGCCCTTGCTGGTGCGTTATCTGGCGGAATCCGACAAGTACATGATCATCTCCGGCGAGCGCCGCTACCACGCTGCGCGCGCCGCCGGCCTGCGCGAGCTGCCGTGCATCGAGAAGGACGCGGACGACGCCGAGTCGCTGGAACTTGCGCTGATTGAGAATCTGCAGCGCAAAGACCTGACCCCATTTGAGGAGGCGGACGGCGTGCAGGCGCTGGGCGAGCGCTTCGGGCTGACGCATGAGGAGATTGCCAAGAAGATTGCCAAGTCGCGCTCCTCGATCACGGAAGTCCTGAGTTTGCGCACCATCCCGGATGCGGTGAAGGCGACGTGCATTGAATCGGGTGTGCTTTCCAAATCGCAGTTGCTGCAAGTCGCCCGCCAATCGAGCGAAGCCAGAATGCGTGACTTGGTGCGGCGCTTCGCTTTAGGTGTTGTGAACCGCGAGCAGGCACGCGCCGAACGGAATCCCGACAAGAAGCTGCGCCAAACTGTCTTCCGCTACGTCCCCCCTGCCAAGGAATTCAAGCTGGTATTGAAATTCCGCAAGAGCAACGTAGCGCGCGAAGAAATCATCGCGGCGCTACGGCGGATCCTCGAGACGCTGGAATCCGAGACGTAATTCCCGCGCAGATCGT
>JAIQEZ010000090.1 GCA_020073545.1 Terriglobia bacterium
GCGGACGGTTGCGACACCGCGGCATCGCCTTGATCGCACCCCACCGGTCGAACCGCCACCGGACGGCGCCCCAAGACGGGCGCGTGATGCGACGGTACAAGAAGCGCTGGATCGTCGAACGCAGCATCGAGTGGCTCGGCAACTTTCGCCGACTGGTCGTGCGCTATGACCGCTCGCTCACAATCTACCAGGCGTTCGTTAATATCGCCTGTCTCATGATCGTCTTACGGAGGGTTTTGAAATAGCTTCTAGATTGCCAAGGCGGTTGCGTCCAAGACGGTTTCTCCAGCGCAGAGGCTTGATCACGCTTTCCTTGAGCGGTCCCGCGCCCCAGCCCTTGCCGCGCCCTTTCGCTCCCGATCCGGAGATCACTGAGACCGACATCTGGTTAAGGCGGCTCAGCACGGCGCACGACGGGCTAAGGATCGTCCAGCTCACCGACCTGCATCACAGCCTTTTCACGCCCCTGGAGGAAATCCAGCGGGCTGTACACCTAGCCAACCGTTTGGGGCCTGACCTGGTGGCGCTCACGGGTGATTACGTCACGCTCTCGCGCGACTATATCTGGCCGCTGGCGCAGGCGCTCGGAAAGCTCCGTGCGCGCCTGGGAGTTTTCGCGGTGCTGGGAAATCACGATTTTCAGGTTGACCCCGACGAGGTCACGCGCGCGCTTCGAGCCCAGCGCATCCGTGTGCTGCGCAATTCCCATTACCCGCTGCGGTCCCACTCCGCCACGCTCTGGATGGTCGGCATCGATGACCTCTGGTGGCAGGCCGACGATCTTGACGCGGCGCTGCACTCCGTGCCTGCGCGGGATGCCAAGATTCTGCTTTGCCATAACCCGCTGGGCGTCCGCCTGGCCTCCGAGCAAGGCATCGATCTGGTGCTTTCCGGCCACACGCATGGCGGCCAAGTGCGCCTGCCGGTGGTCGGGTTGTTCTACGCCCGGTCCAAGCTCGGCGAGCGCTTCGTTGAGGGTTGGAACCGGCTGAATGGCACGCAGATTTATGTCAGCCGCGGGATCGGCAAAGTCCTTGTCCCGCTGCGTGTCGGCTGTCCGCCGGAGATTACTTGCCTGCGTCTACGACGAATCTCCTGATATGCTCTCTCCCGAGGCCCCAATCTATGTGACGTTGCCCAGGAGGCGCTTATGAAAGGGCTGTGGCGTTGCGCCGTGTTGGCGATGTGTTTGGTCATCTCGTTCGCATCAGGAACGACGGCGGCGCCGGAAGGTCGCAAGGTCATTATTGACACGGATCCCGGGGCCGATGATGCCATGGCGATTCTGCTTGCCCTGAACTCGCCGGAACTCGACGTAAAAGCCCTCACGGTGGTGGCGGGAAACGTGGTTGTCGAGCAAGGTCTTGAGAACGCGCTCAAGCTGGTTTCGTTGGCCGGAAGGTGTGACGTGCTGGTGGCAAGTGGCGCTTCGCACCCTCTAGTCCAGCAACTGGTCACTGCCGAGTTCTTTCACGGGGCGAACGGGCTGGGCAATGTCGAACTCCCTGCGCCCGCCTGCCGGGCCGATACAAGCTTCGCTCCCGACCTCATCATCAAGCTCGTTCACCAGTACCCCAACAAGATCACGCTCGTCCCGGTCGGGCCGCTCACGAACCTTGCCTTGGCGCTGCGGAAAGATCCCTCCATCGTTCCGCTCGTGAAGGAAGTCGTCCTGATGGGGGGTGCGATCTCTGGAGGTAATGCCACCGCAGCGGCGGAGGCCAACATCTACAATGATCCGGAAGCGGCGCGCGTGGTGTTCGAGGCGGGCTGGCCGCTAACGATGGTGGGGCTCAACGTGACTGGGAAGACGGTGTTCACACGGGCTGACCTGAACCGGCTGGCCAGGACGCAGGGGCGCGAGAACGACTTCGCCGTCGGCGTGCTGAATTTTATGGTGGACCTTGCCAGCAAGCTGGGTGGCAACGGGACGCCCATGCACGACCCGTTGGCCGTGGGTGCGGTGATCGACCGCAGTCTGATTACCACGCAGGACATGTGGGTCGAAGTCGAGACGCGGGGTGAGTTCACGCGAGGCGAAACGGTGGCGAGCCGGCACAATTCCTCCGACCGCAAGGTCTGGCGCGACGGGCGCTACGTCATCGACGGCGTCGAGAAGGTGAACCCAAACGTCCACGTCGCGGTGGAATCGGACGGCAAGCGGCTCATCGAGCTCTTCATTTCACGGATCGCGGGAAAATAGTGATCTCGAGATCCTGGCA
The DNA here is from genome assembly GCA_020073545.1 of Terriglobia bacterium. Classification (GTDB taxonomy): domain Bacteria; phylum Acidobacteriota; class Terriglobia; order UBA7540; family UBA7540; genus Bog-366. The sequence goes on from JAIQEZ010000090.1 coordinate 2,223, forward strand.
GGCAGTTGAGATCCATGCGAACTCCCGGCTATCTCGAAGCGAAGAAAGCCGCCGCTTATCTCTGTGCACACTGGCCAGTTCGCCCGCGAATCGCGATCACCCTCGGTTCGGGTCTGGAGGGAGTCGTGCGCGGCCTGCGGCAGCGGCGCTCGGTGCCCTACCGCCTGATCCCGCATTTCCCGCGGCCCACCGTGGAAGGTCACGGCGGTGTGCTGCACGCGGGCCTCTGGCGCGGGGTTCCGGTCGCCATGCTGGCGGGGCGCGTACATCTCTATGAAGGCTACGCTCCCGCGGAGGCCATCTTTCCGGTGCGCGCGCTGGCCCTCGCTGGGGTCGAGGTTTTCGTCTTCACCTGTGCGGCAGGCGGCATCGCGCCTCGAGCGCAGCCAGGCGCGTTCATGGTTCTTTCCGACCATCTGAATCTTCAGGGCGCCAATCCTCTAGTGGGGCTGCACGAGGCGCGCTGGGGTGAGCGCTTCGTCGCCATGAGCGATGCCTATGACGCCCGCCTGCGCCGCCTGACGCTTCGCGCCGCCCGCGCTCTCGGCCAGCGATGTTTCGAGGGCGTCTATGCCGCCGTCCTCGGGCCGAATTACGAGACGCCCGCGGAAATTCGCGCGCTCCGCCGCCTCGGCGCGGAGGCCGTCGGGATGTCCACGGTGCCGGAGGTGATCGCCGCGCGCCAGCTCGGCCGCCGCGTTCTCGCTCTCGCCACGATTACTAACCGCGCAGCGGGCCTCAGCCGCGCACCGTTGACGCACGAGGAAGTGCTTTCCGTCGGCAAAGCCGCGGCGTGGAACCTGAAGCGGCTGCTCGACGTCATCTTGCCGAAAGCAGGCGATAAGGACATCCCTAGCTCTGGCTGAAGGCGTGTCCCGGCGAAGAGAGCGGTCCCGTTCTGCGGGACCGGGTGGGGAGTCTAACGGCGGGGTTGAAACGGCGGCCGTGCCGGCAAACCAAGCCGCGCGTCTGTGTGGCGCGAGGCCTCGTCAGTGTTTACCGGGGAGTTGCGGGTTGGCGGCTTTTTCCTTCTGCTTGATGATCTTGATGGCCATGCTCCGGATAGCCTCCGGGACATTGCGGTTGAACGTCAGCGCCTTGAGGTCGCGATCGTTCAGCCGGTTGACGAGAGGCATGGTGATGTCGAGGGGTGCGCGGGGATTGTTGATGAGCGCCCTCCTCACCATGTAGGTTTTCATGAACTTGCGATTCAGGGTGATCAGCCGCAGCACTTCTTCGGAAACATTCTTGGCCCCCGCATAGTTTTCAATCTCCGCCCCGGTAAGCTTTGGCGACTGCAGTACGGCGCGCGCCACGATCTTGTTCGAGTCGTGTACCAGGATCATACGTGTTTCCAAGTTGCCGGTCAGGGCCGCTTTGATTTTTTCCACCGCTGACATGCGGCTGATCTTCTGGATCAAGGTTTCCCGGTCTGCCTTGGTGAGTTCGTCGTCGCCCTTGGTGACTTCCGGCGGAACCTCGATTTCGGCGGGCAACTCCTCGAGCACTTTCGCATCTTCTTGCTCCAGCGCCGCGCTCAGCTTGGCCAGGATTTGGTTCGGGGCCCCTTCCGTTGGCAGTTCGGGGGCTGGTTTCGGCTGAAGCCTGCTGCGGGTTTCTTCCGGAAGGCTGGGATTGCACAGCAGGACTTCCCGCAGATCTTCGCGCCGCGCGAGGAGTTGCTCAGCCGCGAAGCGCAACACCGAGGGGGCGGTCAGCGGGCTGGCCAGTACCCCCCGGACTTCCGCGTCGTCCCATCCCTCCAGCGTTTCCAGCGCCTTCGCGCGCAGCTCCCCCTCGGGGCCCGCCGCGAGCAAGGTCAGGACTTCGATTTTCTCTTCCACGGGCAACGGCAGGTTTCCCTCTGCGCCCTTGCGAAGAATCACCTGGGGTGCCTTGCTGGCCCGGATTAAATCCACCAAGCGCTCGGAAATGGTTGGCCTCAGGGTGCGGAGCTTTTCAGGTCTTCACGGGTGATGTGCACAGACTTCACTTCGCCGCGGCGGCCCAGGGGTCTCAGGGTCTCGCCGTTTAAGGTCAGGATGATGCCTTGCGCGTTGCCCGCCGTCACGTCAAAGGAGTCGTGCGCCTTCACGGTTCTCACTTCGTTGGGACTCATTACGCGTTGGAACGCCGTTTTTCCGTCGGCGTCCACGGCCACCCAGGAGCGTTCCGCTGCGGCCACCTGGAGCACCAAATCGGCATCCTGGCCGGATTGCGTGCTTGGCGGGGCCGTGGGCTGCGCTGAGGCCTGCGTCAGGGGGCTTTCGCCCGCCGCGGGGACTGCCGAAGCACTTGGGGCCACGCCCCGGGTTATTGCCGGCGCTGTGCCGCCCGCCGGGGGATTCACGCCGGCGGTCGAAGCGTTGGCATCTGGGGAGGTGATGGGCTGCGCGGGGAGAGCAGCCGGCGCGGGTGTCACCGTCGGACTGGGGGCGAGTGGCGCCGGGGTTTCCGCCGCGCTCCGGGAGTAGCGGTAGAGCGCGTAGGCCCCGGCGAACAGGATGATGCCCACCAGCGTGGCCACCAATGGGGCCCGGGCCACTGGTCGCGGCGCGACGGCCTTACTGGCCGGCGCCCAGTGCAAGTCCACGTCATCCTGGGGCTGAGCGGCAAGCTGGTATTCGGCCATCACCCGCTCTTCGTCCAGGCCCAAGTAGCGCACGTAGCTGCGGATGAAACTGCGTGCAAAGATCCCGCCCGGCAGCTTCGCGAAATCATCCTGTTCGATGGCTTCGAGAAAGCGCCTGCTGATCTTGGTGAAGGAAGCAATCTCTTCCAGGCTCACGCCGCGCATTTCTCGCTCGCGCCGAAGATTCTCACCGAAGGCGGGCATAGGTGGGGCTTCTTCGCTCCTTAGGGACTAAACCTCTTCTATCATATTTTCGTGCGCTCAAGAGTGTCAAATGCTTTAGCGGTAGCGGGTCGAGGGGGGATTTCGGGGCGACCCCCCGTCCGCCGCCGACGGCCACCCCTTACAACCCTTAAAAGAGGTTGAAAAGACCCGTCCAATGGTTTAAAAAGTCTATACGTTCATTTGCACGGATTAGTCTGGAAACTCGATGGGGCCTGAAGAAGAGATTGCCGAACTGAAGCGCCAGGTCGAGCGGCTTTCCCTCTTCCACGAAGTGGGCAAGGCGCTTTTCTCGACCCTCGATCTGCAGAAGATTCTGCAGACCATCATGGAGAAGATCAGCGACCTCCTCCAACCCGATACCTGGTCGCTACTGATGCTGGATGAGAAGACCCAGGAGCTCTATTTTGAAATTGCCATTGGCAGTGGCGCCGACAAACTCAAGGACGTTCGCCTGAAGCTCGGCGAAGGTGTGGCCGGCTGGGTAGCCCAGCACGGCGAGGCCGTCCTCGTCGAGGACGTCCGCAATGACGCGCGCTTCACGCCCAAGGTCGATGAGCTGACGCATACCGAGACCCGCTCGATCGTCTGTGTACCCATCAAGGCGCGCGGCCACGTGTTGGGAGTGGTCGAACTCGTCAACGCCCTCGGCAGGCCCAGCTTCGGCCCAGAAGACATTCCTATCCTCAAGAGCCTGGCGGACTACGCCGCCATCGCGCTCGAAAACGCCCGTTACGTGCAGCGCATCCATGAGCTCACCATCACCGACGACTGCACCGCGCTTTACAACGCCCGGCATCTCAACTTCGTCCTCGAGACGGAAATCTATCGTTCCAATCGCTACGGCTACGAGTTTTCCGTCATCTTCATTGACCTCGATTACTTCAAGCAGGTTAACGACGTTCACGGCCACTTGGTCGGCTCCAAGCTCCTCTGGATGATCGGCGACGTCATCAAGGGCAACCTGCGCATGATTGACTACGCCTTCCGTTACGGTGGTGACGAGTTCGTCGTCTTGCTACCGCAGACCCCCAAGGAGAACGCCTTGCTGGTCGTCCGCCGTGTCCGCGAACTCCTGAACTCCCGCGTCTTCTTCAGCGAAGAGCGGATGAACATCAAAGTCACCGCCAGCTTCGGCGTCGCCTCCTTCCCTGTGGACGGGCGCACGCGCAAAGAACTCCTGCTCAAAGCCGACGAAGCCATGTACCTCGTCAAAAACACCACCCGGGATAACATCGCCCTCGCCGGGCAAGGCATCCGCAGCTGATCGCTGCGTCGGTCGTGGAACTGCCGCGCGCCGGGGGTAGTGTCCCAAATTGGATTCTGGCGCTAGGTTGCCTTGTTGTAGGCGGGTGGCATCAGATCGCGTCTAAATCCGGCAGGCCGGGGATCGCCGCCGAGCGGGTAGGAAGGACCGCCCCGATAAATCGCGGCGCTACGCTTGCTGCACGGCTCGATGCGGATCTGTAGCGCTGACCTTTAGGTCAGCACGAAGGGAAACCACGAAGATGCCGACCTTGCGGTCGGCATCGTTGCTCTGATAATCACCTGGTGAGTGGGAGTTCAGCGCCACCGCAGTCTGATGCTGACCTGAAGGTCAGCGCTACGTGGAACGTTCAACCTTCAACCTCCCAAGGGGGCTGCGCAGAGTTGGTTTCTAACTCTGCGGTTCGGGGAGGCGTGTTTCCTGCCCCTGCTTTGCGGCTGCGCTGTGGGCGCGGTAATCTTGCGGCATGTCGCGGCTGCGTCGTCCTTTTCTATCCGACTGATATTTCTTGGTCAACGCGCACGTCGTGCTGGGCGGCGGACCAATCGATCTTCAGGGCGTCAAGTCTAGTTTCTCGACAAGAGCTTTCGCGTCCTTCGCCGCTTGCGCATCTTTGATGGCGCTTCGTTCGTGCTGGATCTTTTCCTGAAATTTGGCGGATGCATCGTGCTGGGCTTTTGCAGCCTCCACTTGTTGTTTGGGCGCCGTGGTGTCTTGTGCGGCCTTTTCGAGGCAGCTCACCAGTCCTCCCAACATGCTATTCTCGATGGCGAGCTTGTTCACTGCACTCTTCTGGTGGTTAAGGCGTTCAAAATCCGGAAGGCTTTCCTTCTTCACCGTCTCCGTGAGTTCCACCAAGGCCTGCTTGGATCCCTCCACCATGGACACCTCATCCTTGCATGCCTGCGCGAGAACCTGTTGCGGCCCAAGACACAGCCCCACGCCGGCCCCTACCAGGAGGGTCATTCCCCATACCCGTCTCATGGTCGCGCCTCCTAGATCCGCTTGTGATCTTGCCCGGAAGACGCTGCCCAAGGGCAGCTCTTTCCGGAACCCGCGATTGAACCTGGCGCTCATGCTAGCACAACCCGTATCGCTTTTCTTTATTATCGCCGCGCGGTCAGCGGCTTCGGAATCCTGGCTTATGGATAGTGATCCATCTGTCGCGGCGGCGTCCCCCCGCTGTCATCCTGAGGAGTCCCGCCCTGCGAGACGACGAAGGATCCCTGTATTACGTTTGTCCCAGCGGCGCAAATGTCCGCTCCCTGGCGATGGTCCAGCGTGAACGAGTGTTCCGGCATGTGCGGCGCGACCAAGGCGCCGCTGCGGGTTAACGATTGCCAGTCTGCCCTTGAATTCGAAAGCGCGAATCTGAGGAGGAACCGCCCTGATGCATCGAGGCGCTACGCTTGCTCGCCATCGCAGCCCGCGTAGCGGGCGAAAGAACGTAGCCCACAGCGTAAGCTGTGGGTAACGAATTCGTGTAAGATTCCCCCCAGCCCCGGAGGGGCGAAAGACCATGGCTCACACATACGCCAACCTGCTCACGCACGTCATTTTCAGCACCAAGGACCGCAAGCCTCTTATCATCCCCGCACTTCACGATGATCTTCTCGCCTATGTGGGTGGCATTGTGCGCGAACTCGGCGGCGCACTCAAGGCCGCGAGCGCGAGGCCCGACCACGTTCACCTGCTCTGCTCATTGCCGCCCACGGTGGCGACAGCCGACGCCCTGCGGGTGGTGAAAACCAATTCCTCGCGGTGGGTGCACCGCACTCGTCACGATCCGGGCTTCGACTGGCAAATCGGCTACGGAGCGTTCAGCGTCAGCCATTCCCTGGCGCCTGCCGTGGTGCGATACATCCGAGACCAGGAGAAACACCATCGCAGGGTGACGTTCCAGGGGGAATTCCTCGCCTTTCTCGAGAAGCATGGCATTGCGTACGACGAGCGCTATCTTTGGTCGTGAGTTCTTTCGCCCCTGGCGGGGCTGGGGACGTGTGGCGGTGCCCTATTCCCACAGCTTGCGCTGTGGGCTACGACCTGTCGCCCGCTACGCGGGCTGGCGCGACACCGCAAGATTGGAAAGGGTCCAGCGTGAACGAGTATTCCGGCATGAGTGCGGTGGAACCCATGCGCCGTTGCGGGTTAACGATTGCCAGTTTGCCCTTGGATTCGAAAGCGCGAATCTGAGGAAGAACCGCCCCGATGCATCGGGGCGCTCCGCTTGCTCTTTAACGAGATGTGGGAGAAGTACGAATTCGCGGGCGGCGGGAGAAGTCGGTCAAGAGTGGTCGGGCCTGGTGGACCGACCAATCAGGGATATCAATACGAATAGCCAATTATGAAACGAATAGCCAATTATGAACGCTGAATTGTGAATTCCGAAGCCTCCGATTTCGCGACCCGACGAGCGCGGTCCTTCGGAATTCATGATTGGTCCTTAACTTGTTCATTGGGTCTGAATCGGCCCGGTGGCGACCACTTCAAAAGCGCTCCCGGGGACTTGCTTGATTTGTTCCAGATCATTGTCGTCCCACCGACTGTCCGGCGCACCCGTGATGAACCAGCTCGAACCGTTGTCAGCCACGATCAATCCGTACTTCTTGAGTGCGGTCAGGATGATCTTGGACTGGCCCGTGTAAGAGGAGAGGTCGTACGAGGCCTTAAGACGCAGGCGCAGACCCATGGGCGGCAGGGAGGGGTCATGGGAATTGCTCGCGAGGTGCGTGGCGGGATGGATGTAACCAGCTTGGGTCTGGGAAACGGTGAGCCGCAGAGCGTGAGTGATCACACCCGACGCCACCTCGTCGTAACGTGCCAAGCCGGGAAGGATGGGGAGCCCGGCGGCGTCGGCGGAAGTCCAGCCGTCGTGCCGCAGCATGTTGGACCGCAGATTGAAAACAGCGCCATTGGCCGCGGTCCAGTTGTTGTCGTTCGTATCCTTAAAGGCTTCCCAGACCTCATAAAGCGTGCAGTTGTTGTTCGTGGGATCGGCCAGGAGCGTCAGCACGTGGCGGTCGCCGGTGGAACTGTTTCCGCCTTCCACGGGGGCACTCGGGGGAAAGGGATAACAGCCGCTGGTTGCGGTCGTGGTGCAGTTGGGCCCGGAGGACCCCGGGTCGCTTTCGTCAGGATACTGATTGAAAACCACGGTTACCAAGGGCTGCGTGCCGGGCACCACCACATAAGGAATTCCGTATGTGGGATCAGTCCCCCAGTCAGGATGCAAGTACTGCTTGTCCTGGCTGATGCTGTTGATGTAGGCATCCGACTTGGAATCCAGGCAGTAGTTGGAGATGGCGGTGTTCCAGGGGTTATCGGCGGGAAACACCGAGCACCCTTGGATGACTGGCGGGGTGCCGGCAACGCCCGTATATCCTTCCGACCCATCCACGCAATTGCTTCCCGGGGGCTTCACGGGGGGATTCACAGGGGCGGTTGACGTGCCGGAGCCACACGCCAGCAAGAAAGCCGAGCTTACTACCATGCAGGTGAATTTCCGATGAATGCGCTTTGCTGAACAACCTGCCACACCATGCCTCCATCGTCGAGTCTGGCGCTGATGCGTGACGATGCAAAGGTATTCTCCCAACGCGTAGGGTTTAGGTCAAGGTGCGGCCGCGCCGCCTGCTGTCATCTCCGATGGTTGGAGTCTCCGATCGCAGGAGTCCGATGGACTCCATCGGAGTCCAGAAATCGGACCGATGGACTCCAGCCGAGTCCTGAAATCGGACCTGAGGAGTCCCGCCCGCGAGTCGACCTGCCTGCGCAGGCAGGCGAAGGATCTCTGTATTACGTCTGTCGCAGCGGCGGCGATGTCCACTCCCTGGCGATGGCGCGGCGTCAACGAGTATTCCGGCATGAGTGCGGCGCAACAAATGTGCCGCTGCGGGTTAACGATTGCCAGTTTGCCCTTGGACTCGAAAGCGCGAATCTGAGGAAGGACCGCCCCGATACATCGGGGCGCTGCGCTTGCTTACCGCCGTGATCGCACACATCACCACCAACGCGATGAACCTGTCTCGTTCTTTCGGGATGCGCCACCCGCGCTCATTTGTCCCACCAAGTTGAGTTCTCAATCCCCGCGACTTGAAACCACTGCACGTGCCCGCAATGGGAACAGCGCAAACAGCGCACGTTCGTACCGGGTGCTACAGGATGAAGCCCCAAGCCTGAAGTGCCTTCCGGATACTGCCGCGATTTTGACGGATCCCCCGCATCGTAGGCCGCGAATCGTTCATATTGTCCCAGCCCACAAAAGCGGCACCGGAGGCCGATCGATGGAGCCAGCGGCGCGAAGTTGCCCTCTACAAGTGAAGCGGTCGTTTCCAGCTTCTCCTTCACTTCGTGACTTTGGATGCGCTTGGCCGGATCCCTGACCACCATCTGTTCCAGGAGTCTGTGAACGTGCTCAAATCTTTGGTCCTTCAAAAGGTCCACGAGGGAAGGAAAATCCTCCCGCGCAAACTCTTTTCCTCCGGAAAGCATCCAGTAAATGACTTTTCCGAGACTGTAGACGTCTGTGCGGTTGCTGGGTTCTCCGAAACGGTGCTGGCCCGACTCCATTTCAGGCGCGATGAAGTTGCGTGACCCTACACCCTCGTTCGATAGCGTGACGTGCAGCCCCCCTTGCAGAAAACAGATTCCGAAATCGCCAATCACCGGCGTTCCGTCCCCACGAATCAAGATGTTCGCTGGCTTGACATCCCTGTGGAATACACCTGCTTTGTGGGCGGCAACAAGCGCATCAAGAATTGGCAATACAACTTCCCTCGTTGCTGCGATGTCCCCCTTGTAAGGGGAAGCTCCAATCTTTTGCAGTGAACCGCGCTCGCAGTATTCGGCCACAAAGTAAGGCCTTTCGGCCGTAAGCTCGCTGTGACTTATCCTGAGGATATTAGGATGGTTGATGGATTGAACCGCTTTGACCTCTTGCCCAAACCGCTCCTTCGCCTTCGGGTCATCGATGTTCTTGACCCTTTTGAGTGCCCACTGCCCTGTGTATTCCTTTCGGGTGTCCTCAACAATGGAAACCTCGGCTTGGCCTCCTTCGCCCAAGGTTTTGCCTGTACCCTTCCATCTTTCACCCTTACGAGTCGGAGCATTCATAGGCACGGAGTTAGGAGCCCTCGGTTTCTGCTGCTCAACATCAACCGTCCGATCGTCAGCATCGAGACCCGCGAAGGAGAGCAACAAGTTCGCCTTCGTGGCACCACTCGGGACTGCCAGTGACTCACGGTGTCGGTCGACAGTTGAGTCGGGCTTCCACGTCAGTCGGACCGTTTTGAAATCGCGCTGAGGCAGCCACTCAATCATCAAGTCAGGCCTGCCGACGCATTCAACCTCAATCGCAATGGTGCCCTGGGCAGAGCCGGCCTGTACGTTCACGAAGCGCGCAGGTAATTCGGCTGAGAACCAAAACGAGGATTGCAGATTCGTACGCCGTGCGGGCAGCCCGAGCTTAGTGCAAAGTGCATCGAGGTCTTTGAAGGGGGTGGGCTTGCCCCTACGTAGCTGGCTGTCGATTTCTTGCAAATCAGAATAACTCCCAAGGGACGGGAGATTCGCACCGTTTCCATACAGTGCAAACGCTCTGCTCCACCTCGAAGGATTCCACGTCTTGTCGACCGAAAAGACCGCTGGCGGGCTCCAACTGTAGCCGCCCGCTCCTTCCGCTGTCAGCCGAACGTTGTCCCGCTCCAGGCCTCTCACGACCCAGGAATCCCTTAGATTAGCTACCAGATCGCTGACTGCCTCAGCCCGTATGCGCCCCGAAAGAGCGACGATCTTCTCAAGGCGTACTAACGGTACTATATGCGCCTCGGCAGCGCAGGGCTCTGCACTGAGAACAGCCTTTCCCGAGATAAGAATCCATTCGGTGCCGTGCCCCGCCGCAACGCATGCGAATTCGAGGGACTGGTATAAGGGTGCGGATTGCATGAGAGGATCGACTTTTCGAAGGAACTCATCAAGTGGGTGAGGCTGTGTCGGCATGATTCACGCATCCGGCTGATAACAGTAACTATAATTGTAGCTCATCCTCAAGCCGCGTGTCTGCCCACAACTCGGACGCCCAAGCAATCAAGCGCGCGTAGCGCACACCTCCGCCTTTGAGGTCTGAGGCTTGACTTCTGTAGCGGCGATGTCTCCTCGCCGCTCGCCGGTGAGGACGGCCTGTCCCGACGTGTCGGGACCGGCGGTACAGCGGTGCTGTATTCCAGCGGTGTGTCGCGGCTGCGTCGCCCGTCTTTTTCGTCACGGTGCGCTTACTCAAGCGACGCAGATTTCCACTCCCTGGCGATGGTGCGGCGTGAACGAGTATTCCGGCGTCAGTGCGGCGCAACGAACGCGCCGGGGCGGGTTAACGATTGCCAGTTTGCCCTTAGATTCGCGGGTGCCAATCTGAGGAAGAACCGCAGACCTCAAAGACGGAGGTCTGCACCAGCCAGCCGCTTGTATCTACCCGCTGCTTTTCCCAAGCGTTCGCACGATCTCCAGGACTTGAGGGATACCTGGTTCTGACTCGCTGGAGACGTAACCGGTTTGTTGCGGTGAAAAAATGCACTGCGTTGCTTGTAGAAGAACAGCATTCTTGGTCGGCTCGTCCCCTGTGGCCTCAACAAATGTCCTGAAAGTAGTGAGGGCGTTTTGGCGGTGTCGATTTACAACCGCGTTGTGGCGATGTGCCCGATATGTCCGGCCCACCCAGAAGGTTGCTGAGAGCAGTATAAAAATGATAATTACCTTTGAAATGGCCAACTGAAGGTTCTGTGTGGCTGTCAGCGTTGACCCAATCGTGAAATAGAGAACAAAAAATGCAATGGCGAATGCCAACGTCACCGCGGCGAGCCAGATTGTTGCGCTCAACCATTGCTTTGCAGTAGCTTCGTGCCGGTCTGCTTCTCCCTTGAAGTGAACTGCATGTTGTGAGACGCCAGATTCCTGCGCCATCCGCCTCACCTCTCGAACTAAGCTCTCCGCATCCGCACGAGCTTTAACTAGTGCCTGTTCGTGATCAGCGGAAAGAGAGGTGATTCGAGCCAGCGTCTCCTTACCCTTTTCCTCAAGCTTTTCGAAGTCCGTTCACCTTTGAATTGTGAAAGCTATTACGGGTGCAACCTGTTGGAAGAGGTTATCATAGTGATCACGAACGATATTTATAAACTGGTTTCGGATCTCCATTGGATTGTTCGGGTACTTTGGCAGCGAAAACTCTCGGATATTGCGAAATTGTTCAAGGGCCTGGTTGGCCAGTGAAGTTATGTTGCTAAGGTTTTGAAATGGGATGTCATCTAGGTTCGCATCGTGAAGAGCGTGAAATAATCTGAGTGTGCGTGAGAAGAATAAAACGCCAGACTCAAAGCTCAGGCCTGGTCCCAGATCTGTCACCCTAGCCAAGGAGGCAGCGTCAATGTTGGATAGTTCTTCGAGCAAAGCTTTCAATTTTGTGCGAGATTCACTTTCCTGTTCAAGGGTAGCCACCGCAGTTCCCCCTCTTGGGATTCAACGGAATCACCTTTGCACCGCCTAGCCCTGCTATCACGGCTAGGGTTTGCTATGGCCTCCGCGAACGAAGGTTTGTTACATCCTAGCTCAACCTAGCGTGAGATACAATTGAGCAAGTAGATCCTCTCTTAATTGTAAAGGGCAATTTGGGTTTGAAATCATGCGACCTCCGCGGCACAGATGGCCGGAGTGAGGCCCGCAGCGCTTGAGGCGTAGACTTTGGCGCCGTCGAAGAGCTGATCGTGTTTGAACATGCCATGGAAAGCGTGCAGCAGTTTGCGCAGGTTGGCGACCTTCAGGCGTCGGGCCAAGTGACGATCGGGGAAATGCTTTCCTCGGTAGACCTGTCCTAGGTGTTAGGCTAGTTCTCTAACCAATTGCCACTTGACAGGCCAGCATAACTAAGATATTCTTGTTTTCAATGAAAGCTCAAGAGGCCCCTCGCACACACCGATGTTGACTTTGAGAGGATTTCGGCATCTAATCTCGTAACCAGAGAATCCAATGAGGGGACGTCAAAATGCCAGCGTGGTTCGTGGGTCGTGCTGTCACACGATGAGGAAAGAGTAGTCCTCCATGACGCGCAGTTGACAGACTGACAGTGGCTCGCTGCATCTTAAGGGATAGGAATCCATTCAGGAGAAGGACCAGAGATGAAGGTAATGGTTAAGGCCGAATTCACGCTTTTCGGTGTGATGAAGCGGGAAGGTGATTGGTATATTGCTCACTGCCCCCCGCTTGACCTCACTACGCAGGGCAGAACGTTGGCGGAAGCCAAGAAGAATCTGGTCGAGGCGTCCGAACTGTTTATCGTTAGCTGCCTCGAACGGGGAACGCTAGACCAAGCCCTGAAGGAGCTGGGATTTGTACCCCTCAAGGGCAAACCAGCGAACGTCGCCAATGCCTTCCCGATCGCCATTCCCGTTCCATTCGGCTTTGAGAAGAGCGTACCGTGCCGCGCCTGACTCCTCTAAGTTGGGAGAAGATCGTTTGTGTATTTGGAAAGCTCGGATACCGGAAGGCCGGGCAAAAAGGAAGCCACGTCAAACTTGAGAAGGCTGGAACGGCCCGACCGTTAATTGTTCCTCGCTACAACGAAGTCGGAATCGACATCATTCACAATCTAATCCGAACCGCCGCGATCAGCCGTGAGGCGTTTCTGGCATTGTTAGACCGCTGTTGAGCTCTAATATTCCCTTCAAGCCAAAAGAGCCTACTACCGCGTTTTTCAAACCGCACCACTACCGCGCCATGCGTTCACTTGCAAGCCTTGCCTTCCTCTGTCACCATAAGTGCTAATCCATGCGCTGGGTCGAGTCACCTGTTGATTCAGAATCTGCCGGGCGGCTGGTGCGCGAGCTGAAAGTCTCGCCGCTGGTGGCGCGCTTGCTGGTGCAGCGCGGGCTCGCCGAACCCGCGGCGGCGGATGCCTTTTTGCATCCGCACCTCGCGCAGCTCCACCCGCCGGAGCGCATGGCCGGCATGCGCGAGGCCGTGGCGCGCGTCGGCCGCGCCGTCGCCCAGCGCGAGAAGATACTGATTTACGGCGATTACGACGTAGACGGCACCATGGCGGTCGTGGTGCTGCTCACCGCGCTGCGCACGCTGGGCGCAGAAGTCGAGGCCTACATCCCGCACCGGCTTACGGATGGCTACGGCATGCGTGTGCCCGTGGTCGAGGAGGCCGCGGCCAGTGGTTTCCGCCTGATGATCAGCGTGGACACCGGCATCCGCGAGCACACGGTCCTGGCCCGCGCGCGCGAGCTCGGCCTCGACTGCATCGTGACCGACCATCACTTGCCCGATGGCCATCTGCCGTCCGCCTGCGCGATTCTGAATCCGCGGCGGCCGGACTGCGGCTATCCCGAGAAGTCCCTGGCGGGCGTGGGCGTGGCGTTCAAGCTGGCCCAGGCGCTTTTGGGCGAGCGGCTCACGGAGCGGGTGCTCGAGTCTTATTTGAAAGTCGTCGCCATCGGCACGATTGCGGACGTAGTTCCGCTGCTGGGCGAAAACCGCGTCATTGTGCGCTTTGGCCTGGAGGGACTGCGCCAGCCCGCGCAATCCGGCCTGGAAGCGCTGATTGAACTCGCGGGGTTGGCGGGGAAGGAAATCAGCGCGGGCGACGTGGCGTTTCGCCTGGCGCCACGCCTGAACGCGGCGGGGCGCATGGAAAGCGCGCGCGACGTGATCGAGCTGTTTACTTTGCCGGACGCGGCGCGCACGCGTGAAATCGCCGAGCGGCTGGAGCGGCTGAACCGCGAGCGGCAGCGCGTGGAGGACGAAATCCTGCGCGAGATCGTGGAGCAGGTAGAGCGGCGCACCGATCTCGCCGGGCGTTACACGCTGGTGCTGGCGGGCCCGGGCTGGCATCGCGGCGTGATCGGCATTGTGGCGCAGCGCGTGGTGGAGCGCTATCATCGTCCCACGCTGGTGATCGGTGTCGAAGACGGCGTGGGCGTAGGTTCGGGGCGCTCCCTCAAGCGGTTTCATCTGCTCCAGGCGCTCACTGCGGCGAGCGACCTGTTCGAGCGCTTCGGCGGGCACGCGCAGGCGGCGGGTTTCGCGCTGCCGGCGGATCGCATACCGGAGCTGGAGCGGCGCTTCGAGGAGTACGCGCGCGCGGTCCTCGAGCCCGGGGATTTGGAGCCCGTGCTGCGCGTGGACGGAGGGGTGAACCTGGCGGAGATGGACTGGCCGCTTTATCAGGAGCTCTCGAAGCTCGAGCCTTTCGGCATGGGCAATCCCACCCCGGTGTTTGGCGCCTGCGGGCTGCGGGTGGTGGCCACGCCGCGCATCCTGCAGGAAAAGCATCTAAAACTGAGAGTGGGCCAGGGAGCGCAAACGCTCGACGCGATCGGTTGGGGCTGGGCCGCACGGGCCCCGGCGCTGGCGGCGGGGCAGCAGGTGGACATGGCTTTTGCGCTCGAAGAGAACCACTATCAGGATATGGCCAGTCTGCAGCTGGTTATTAAGGACCTCGTGATAACCAACGGAGTGGATAACCCGTGGCGACGCCAGGATTAGGTCCGGGGCGGACACGCCGCCAGAAGTGGCTCACGGGCCTGGTGGTGGGTGGCCTGTCGGTGACGGCGCTGGTCGTCGCCCTCACGTACTGGATCAGCGCCACGCGCCGAGGCCAGCGGACCCGCATTCCTCCCAGTCCTCCTGCCGACGTGCATCAGCAGCTCTCCGGCTACACATTTACGCGCTCGGACGAAGGCCGCGCCATCTTCACGGTACACGCCGCGCGCACCGTAGCCTTCCAGGAAGGTAAGACCACGGTGCTCGAGGATGTGATGGTGGAGGTCTTCGGCCACAAGGGCGGGCGCCGTGACATCCTGCGCACGCACCGCTGCCAATACAACGCGCAATCCGGGGACTTTACGAGCTCCGGGCCGGTGGAGATTGAACTGAACGCGCAATCCCGCGATTCGCCGGGCACCGGCTTGCGCGGCCAGCAGCCCGTGTTTCTGGAGACGTCAAAACTTTCCTTTCACCAGGAGGGCGCGCTGGCCGAGACCGACGAGCCCGTCAAGTTCCGCGTAGGGCCCGCCTCGGGGACGGCGCGCGGCCTCGTTTACGCCACGCGCGAGGGGTGGATAGGACTGAAACACGACGTCGTGATCGATCTGCCTCAGGGAAGCGCGCAGGCGCCCCAGCCGTCCATTCGACTGACGGCTTCTGGGCTTCGGTACGACAAGGAGGGGGCGACGGTGACGCTCGCCGGGCCGGTGGAAGTCACCCAAGGCGGGCGCCGCACCGTTGCGGAGAGCGCCCGGATCGCGCTCGACGACGGCAATCGCGTGACGCAGGTGGATCTGGAAGGCGAGGTGAAAGCTTTCGATGTGAACGAGGTCCGCAGCGTCGCGATCGGCGCAAGGCACGTCCAGGGGGATTTCGATGCCGCCTCCGGCCAGTTGCGTCACCTCACCGCTGAGCAGGAAGTGACGGGCGAGTCAAAGGCCAAGGGAAGCACCAGCCATTTCAGCGCCCAGCGGTTAGACCTGGATTTGACGGGCAAGCATCCACAGCCCCTCAAGGGTGTGGCCACGGGCAACGTGCACGTGACGTTGGAGTCGCAGCCGGTGCTCAAGCTCCCGGAGAGCCAAACGGCGCACCGCGGATCCGAGAGGAAAGACCTGACCGCCGCCCAGGTGCGCTTCGGTTTCCGCCCGGACGGGCAAAGTCTTAAGGATGCCGAGACCGTCGGCGCGGGCACGCTCATCGTCAGCCCCCCCGATCCCAAAGTCGGCGAGCGGGTGATGACGGCGGGCCAATTCCGAATGACCTTTGATGCGCGCAGCCGTATCGAAGTGCTCCACGGGCTGGCGCCTACGCGGGTACTTTTCCGGCCGGCGCCCACAGCGCCGACGGGCAGCGTTTCACAGGAGAGCCTGGCCGACCGCCTGGACGCGATCTTCGAGGCTAGCACGCAGACGCTGAAGGAGGCCCGGCAGTCCGGCAACTTCCAGTTCAACGATGGGGATCGCCACGCGAGCGCCGCGGAGGCCCACTACGACGCCCTGACGCAGAGGTTGCTGCTCCTCGGTCACCCGCAGGTGTGGGACGCAAACAGCCGCATCAGGTGCCAGCGGGTGACCGTTGATCTGCGTACCAACACCTCGACGGGCGAAGGCAAGGTGCAGGCGGTCCATTTGCCCAGCCCGCCTGCGCAGCCTGCCCCCGCAGGCAGGGCGGGCCCACCGCCCGGCGCCCGGCCAGCGTCCGTTCCTGCTTCTCCCACCAATGTGCTGGCGGACCGCATGGTGGCGGAGCGGCAGAGCCAGACCGTGCACTACGAAGGGCACGTGCGTGCCTGGCAGGGGACGGATGTCGTGGAGTCCTCAGCGTTGGATGTGTACCGCACCGAGCGGCGGGTCAGTTCCGGCTCGCAGGTCGTGACCAGTTTCCTGCAGCCGGCCTCGCTCGTCAAGGAGAATGGGGCGGCCCCACATGCTGCGGGCGAGACGCGGCCGGTGACGGTTCGCGCCGACTTCCTGGAATACCTCGACCAGGGGCGGCGCGCTCGCTACCACGGCAACGTGCGGCTGCTGACCGAAAACACCACGCTCCATTCTGACCGATTGGACATTTATTTCAGTCAGGGAGACACGGTGGAAGGCTCAGAAGTGGACCATGCTGAGGCGGAAGGCCATGTGAAGGTCGCGCAACCGGGTCGGCGCGGCTCGGGTGACCACGCCGAATACTTCGCAGGGCCGGGCAAGATCGTCCTGACCGGTGGTCCCCCGAGCCTGTTTGATGAGGAAAAAGGCTTCACGACAGGCCAGCGTTTGACATTCTTCATTCACGATGATAGGCTATTCGTGGACGGAGGTGAGCAGTCGCCCTCATCAACAAAACACCGCGTCGCGCAATAAGCGACAATGCAGATTCTCTCCACAGCTGATCTGACGAAATCGTACAAAGGCCGGAAGGTTGTTGATGACATCAACCTCAGGATCGCTCAGGGAGAGGTGGTCGGTCTGCTTGGGCCAAACGGCGCGGGCAAAACCACAACCTTCTACATCATTGTCGGCTTGACCAGCCCGGACGCGGGCCAGGTCCTTCTCGACGGAGTCGACATCACGAATTCCCCCATGTATCTCCGGGCGAGGCAAGGAATCAGCTACCTCCCTCAAGAGCCCTCCATATTTCGCAAACTCACGGTGGAAGAGAATATAATGGCAGTGCTCGAAACGCTGCCCCTGACGCCCGACCAGCGCCGGGCGCGTTTGGAGGAGTTGATTGAGGAACTCGGCCTGCAGCAGGTTCGCCGGAGCTACGGCTACCTGCTCTCCGGGGGAGAAAGGCGGCGGGTGGAAATTGCCCGCTCGTTGGTGATTTCGCCCTCCTTTATTCTGCTCGACGAGCCTTTCTCCGGCATCGACCCATTGACGGTGCTCGATATTCAGAAGATTATTGTTCGCTTGAAGGAGTCGGGAATCGGAGTGCTGGTGACGGATCACAATGTGCGGGAGACCCTGCGGGTTACCGACCGCGCCTACATTATCAACAACGGGCGGATCTTCCGCGCGGGCTCGCCTGAGGAGCTGGGCAATGACGCCGAAGTCAGGCGCGTCTACCTGGGCGACACATTCCGTCTGACCGTGTGAAGGATTGGAAAGAACGATGGGTGGACCTTCTCCCAGAATCGGCCTGAACCTCAAGGTGGCGCAGAAGCAGATTCTGACGCCCGGCCTGGTACAGATGGTCAGCGTGCTCGCGCTCAACAAGCTCGAGTTGCGCGAAATGATCAACCAGGAAATGGTCTCGAATCCCGTCCTGGAAGAAGTGCCGGAAGACGTGCCTTCACTCGAAGAAGTGGCTAAGAAAACCGAGGCCGAAAAACCCGCCACGCCCTCTGCGGAACACTCCACGCACAACGGCGACCACCAGGACTCCTTCGAAGAGATCGACTTCGGTTCCTTCTTCGACGATTACCTCGACCCCGGTTACAAATCCCCGGCGGCTGAGGTGATCGAAAAACCTTCCTTTGAGAACTTCCTCTCGCAGCCCACCTCGCTCGCGGACCACCTGGAGTGGCAGTTGAGCCTCTCGGTCTGCCAGGACGAAGTGCGCGAGGCCGGTCATTCCATCATCGGCAATCTGAACGAGGATGGTTACGTCACGGCGACGCTCGAGGAGATCGCGCAGTCAGGCAATCACCAGCTCGAGCATGTCCAGGAGGTACTGGCGCTGATCCAGGAGTTTGACCCGCTCGGCATCGCGGCGCGCGACGTGCGCGAATGCCTGCTCATCCAGTTGCGCGCGGTGGCCCCCGACAACACCCTGGCCCAGCAGATTGTTTCCGACCACCTGAAGCAGCTTCAGAACAAGCAATATCGCGAGGTGGCGCGCGCGCTCGACCGGCCGGTGAAGGCTGTGGAGCGTTGCGTCGAGCTGATCCGCAAGCTGGATCCGCGCCCCGGACAGCGTTACAACAGCGCCCAGGCGCGCCTCATCGAGCCGGACGTTGCTTTCGTGCGCACCGGCGAGGGCTACCAGGTGGTTCTGAACGAGGACGGCCTGCCGCAGCTTCGCCTGAGCCACCACTACCGGCGCATGCTGGAAGGGGGCGGCACGACGCGCGAAGTCCGCAACTACGTCAAGGAGCGCTTCACGTCCGCCATCCAGCTCATCAAGAACATCGAGCAACGCAAGCAAACCATCATCCGCGTCTGCGAGGCGATCATCCGCCGCCAGAAGGAGTTCCTCGACAAGGGGATCGATTATTTGCGGCCCATGATGATCAAGGAAGTGGCGGAGGAGGTCGGCGTTCATCCTTCCACCGTCAGCCGTGCCGTGGCCAACAAGTACGCGCACACGCCCCAGGGCGTTTACGAACTTCGCTATTTCTTCTCGGAGGCGGTGCAGGGACCGGCGGGCGGCGTCACTTCTCTGATCAACTTGAAGCGCCTGGTGAAGAGAATGATCGAGGAAGAGAACCCGGTGCATCCCCTGACAGACGAGCAGATTACTCACCGTCTGCGCGATTTGGGCTACTGCGTAACGCGCCGCACCGTGGCCAAGTATCGCGAGGATATGCGAATCCCCAGCACCCACCAACGTCGGGTAAAAGCATGAAGATCGAGCGGGTCATCCAGTTCCTCTCCCGCCGAGGCGAGGAGGTGGCGTTATGCCCATTCACTATACCGGCCGGCAAGTGGAAATCGGCGCGGACCTGCGTCGCTACACGCAGGAACGCCTCAGAAGAATCGTTCGCCTGCTGGGCGAGCGCTTTGACCTGCACGTCATCCTGACTGCGGAAAAGCACCGGCGCCTCGCGGAACTCACCCTGAAATTCCGAGACCACACGCTGGTCGGCGTCGAAGAGACCGGCGACACGCGCACGGCCATTAACGGGGCCTTGGATAAGCTGGCGCGCCAGGCCGTGCGCCTGCTCGAGCGCCGCCGCACGCGCAAGCGGCGGCCCAAGCCGACCTCGGCCGTCCTGCTGAACGTTTTGGGAACGGAGCGTGTGGACCACGATGAACGCCGCATCGTCCAGTCGGAACGCGTCCCCCTCAAACCCATGACCATCGAGGAGGCCATTGAGACCCTCGATCGGTCGCGCTCCGGCGCGGTCGTCTTCCGCAACCCTGACACCGAACGCGTAAACGTCATCTACCACCGCCCCGACGGCGACTTGGGGCTCATTGAACCGGAATCGTGAAATCAGTAAGCCGTAGGCAGTGAGCGTTCTTGCCGTGTCCAGCCAGCCCGCGTAGTGGGTCCCGCTGAAGCGGGATAGCCCGCGGCGCAAGCCGTGGGAAAATCAGCCCCCCACCCCGCCCCAGCCCCGCCAGGGGCGAAAGAAATCGCGGCCGAAGGTAACGCCGCAATAGCATTTCTTGTGGGCTGCCGCACAGGGGTTGCGACGTAGAATCGCCGCAAGGATTGCTTCTTTCGCCCCTCCGGGGCTTACATCGAACCCCAATTCGCCACCCAGTTCGTGACCGTGGATTGCCTGACTGAGCATGCGGGGGTGGATGCCGCCGAACAGAAGAAGCGATTCGGACTGGACGACCCTTCGCTGTTCCGGCATAATGTGTGCAGAAACCTAGGTTTTTCCTAAGGTTTTGCACACAATGAAGAACGCAGCCAAGAAGACCCCGGATCACGACGCTCTCTATCATCTTGCCGAGCAGCAGGCCGGATACTTCACCGCCCGTCAGGCGGCCAGGGCGGGTTTCTCCTGGGAGCGCCTAACCGACTACACGAAAAATGGGCGCTTCCAGAGAGTCGCTCACGGAATCTATCGGCTGGCCCAGTTTCCTTCTTCACGATTCGAGGATCTCTTTGTGGCTTGGCTGAAGGGTGGCCCGAAGTCTGCCATCTCGCACGAAAGCGCTCTTGCCCTGTACGACCTTTCTGACGTGCTCCCTGGGGAAGTTCATGTCACCGTGCCGCGAACCGCATCCAGGAGACGAAAGGGAATTCGTCTGCACACAAACCGCCTGCCTCCTGCCGATGTGGTAAGACGCGAAGGACTGCCGGTTACTTCCGTTGCGCGCACCATCGCCGATGTGGCCAGAGCAGGACTGTCTGAGGATCATGTGGCGCGCGCCATACAGGACGCGCTCGAACGTGGGCTCACCACCCAGCAAGCACTTCTGGCCCAAGCGAGGCGCCGGGACGGGCGGGCCGCACGTCTAATCAAGTCTTACTCGATCTCGGCGAGAGAGCACTCGTGAGATACAAGGCCGCAGCGGCGTTTCGTCGCGCTTTGGAGGAGCGGCTTCGCCAGCAGAGTCTCGAAGGCGGCCAGCCTTTGGCGCGGCTTCGGAAGATGGTCGCTTTCGACCGCTTCCTGGCCCGGCTGGGGAAGAAAGAGCCGGAGGCGTGGATCGTCAAGGGCGGATATGCTCTCCAACTGCGCCTGGGTGATCGAGCCAGAACGACGAAGGACATCGACGTTTCAGCAGCCAACCGCTCGACCCGCGAAGAAACCGTTGCCCATCTTCGAGCAGCGGCATCCCTTGATTTCCGCGACTGGTTTGAGTTCGAAGTCGGCAAACCGGCAGAAGCCGCAACAGGAGCGCCTGGGCGCGGGTTTCGGTTTCCGGTTCAGTGTTTACTGGACAGCCGCCGGTTTGAGAATTTCCACTTGGACGTCGGGTATGGCGATCCGGTCCTTGAAGCACCTGAAGTGCTCACCGCGCCGGACCTACTTGGGTTCGCAGAAATCCCTCCCGCAAAGGTGCGTTGCTACCCGCTTACCACGCAGCTTGCCGAGAAACTGCACACCTACGCGCGGACCTTTGCAAGCGGAGAAACGAGCCGCGCCCGCGACCTTGCCGACATTCTA
Source organism: Terriglobia bacterium (assembly GCA_020073545.1). Lineage (GTDB taxonomy): Bacteria > Acidobacteriota > Terriglobia > UBA7540 > UBA7540 > Bog-366. Next base: position 23,661 of record JAIQEZ010000090.1, read on the forward strand.
CTTGCGGCTTCGCTAGAGCAATTCAACAGCGCGAAGCTGAAGCAGGCCATCGACGCCACGTTCCAGGCCAGGGCATCTCATGCCGTGCCTCAGGAATTGCCTGATCCGCCGGAGCGTATCTCGGCGTCCTATAGGCAACTGGCACGTGAACTCGATCTCCCTTGGCCAACAATCGAAAAGGCAGGGCAAGCCGCGGCGCAGTTCCTGAATCCCATCCTAAAGGGCGATGCCCGCGCCAAGTGGAACC
>JAIQEZ010000091.1 GCA_020073545.1 Terriglobia bacterium
ATCGCGGCTATGAGCGCATTGAAGAGAAGCTTACCCAGGTGGGCGCCAGAATCAGCCGCATCTCCGAATCCGACTGACTCCCCAAGAAGCTAAGGAATACCACGCGGAATCTTGCCAGTAGGAACGCAAGAGTATCCACAAATGTCTGCATCGCCCTGATTCTGCGGAAAGCGGCGTGGGTCAGATGCAGATCCCTGGACCCCTGTAGGCCCGTCCACCGGGAACTCACCCAGCGTAAACCCTCTGCACCAGATTCTCCCCCCATCCTGCGGAACGGCGAAATGTCCGGTCTCCTGCCTTGCCCGAGGCGCCCCTGACTGCGTTTTGTGCGGGGGGCTTGTCAGACAAAGGAACCCATCGTCCTTGCATAAGCACAAATGACAAAAACTCTTGGTGACTTAAAACTTCCTTTATCTAAGCACTGGACATTAACCAAACGTAAACTCACCTGCTTCTTGAATCCAGTCCAACAATACCTGGTCATGGACCCAGGCTCGCCCGCCTCGCGCACTTCGCTGGGGTGGCGAGCTCGACTGCCGTTTTCCGACCCCAACTCATCACCGTTAAATGCTTGAGGACACTCAACCTGCGTTTTCCTGAGGGTCGACGGGTGTGAAAGGCCGGGTTTTAAGACCCCAGACATGCTGCGGGGCGCTTCTCATTCCCCCCTACGAGCGCGTTCGAGCACGCGAACTTGGGCTCGGGTCGGGTGGCGTCAAACATCTTTGAATTATCACCAGATGCATCTGCCCCCAGTACTCTTGTGCAGATAATTGCGCTGGAAAGGAGGTAACGAATATGCTAAGCTTTCTCAAGAACGTTGAGGGTCCCCTTCCGATGCCCTGGCCCCCCAAGGTCTAAGAGTTCTTCCGGCCGAGGATGGGCAGGGGTCGCGAGGGACGCCCTGCCCGTTCGGGCTGGAGACATGGAAACCGCAGGTTGGTCTCTTACCCTTATTGGACTGGTCACGCTGTCGCTCCTTGTTTGGAGGGCACGGGTGGCACGTTTGCTGTCGCTGTTCCCCGTGTTTTACTCCTACATCATCTACGTGCTCTGTGGCACCGTGACGCTCACGGTGATTTACGTAATTCGACCCCGCTGGTATGCTACCGGCTTCTGGTTTCATGAGTTGGTTTGTGTCCTGGTCGAGTTTGCCGTGCTGGTGGAAATCGCGGACCACATGTTTCAACCCTTCCCTGCCATCCGGCACCTCGGGCGGGCCTTGACCCTTCTGATCTCGTTCACGTTCGCGCTTGTGTACATCCTGCCTGCCATCCTGCAGCGCCACGAACCCGGTGCGACGCTGCTCGATTTCGCCCTAAGAGCTTCGGTGACCAAGGCCGTCATTCTCGCCGGTCTTGTCTTCACAGCTCATCGCTTTGGCCTTAGACTGGGCAGAAACGTCGCCGGCTTGATGCTGGGGTTTTCGATCTATCTGGGAGTAAACGTTGCCAATTTTGCGGCTGCACAGAATTTTGGTCAGGCGCTTTATATCAGAATCCTCTGGGTTATGTCACCCATTGCCTTCACGCTCTGTTTGCTGGTCTGGACCATCGCTCTCTGGGAACTTGCGCCCATGCCGAGAACGGATTCCGTGCGGCCAGCCCCCGGGGGGAACTCCCAAGCTTTGACCCTTGAACTTGCGCGCTTCAACGGCGCGCTCTCCAGGTTTCTGCGCAGATGATTATGCTGGTTTACGCGGGCATTGCAATTGGCTTCCTCATACTGGTGCTGGGTTTACTCGCAAGGACCCAGCCCAAAAAGTCCGACGAAGGCTTAGCCGGGAAGGACTACGCCCAGTGCCTCGGCGACGCAGGCTGGCTCGACCTCTCCGAGCGTATCTTCGATCCCTCCGACGCGCGCTGGTTGCGCGAAGATCTGGCTTTCCCCAAGTTGGCGAATTCTCTTACCTGTGCACGCAAACGGTTGGCGATCCGTTGGCTGAGAGCCTTGCAGGCATCCTTCGACGACTTGGTACGGAGGCCTGAACCTGCATCCAGTGAGGCTCCTTTGGCCAATTCGGCCCCAAGCTGGCAGATGCTATGGCTCACCGTGCGTTTTCAGTTTCTTCTATCATACGCCCTGCTGGTCGTTAGGTTATTCGGCCCCTACCACCGATTGATCCCTTCCTTCACGTGGATACCGTTCCCGCAGAAAGGCGCCTCCCGCATTCGCTCAGTTCTCGCCGACAACACAGATCTTAACTAAAGCCCGCCACCATTTCGAATTGCACAGGGACTGGTCCTTTTGTCCGAGGCGCTTTTATTGAGCATGGTGGATTTCACCCCACGGCCGTGTCTTCTAGCTCTTTATGTCCCTGGGCACTGTTGAAGGTTTCTACGAGTCGCTCGTAACCGTAAGCATAACAATAGGTTAGGCTGCCCTCTGCTCTGCCTGTCTTGGCCCTCCTGTTGCTGCGTCAAGGGGTGAGTTGCTAGGGATGTTGCCACGCCTTTGCTCTGGAAACAGGATGCTCGCCGAGGGAGCGCTCGCTGCGGGTTGCCGCTTCTTTGCTGGTTATCCCATTACTCCCGCCTCAGAAGTCTACGAAGTGATGATGCGCGAGCTGCCAGCGCGCGGAGGCTTGGCGCTCTCCGCTCCTGACGAAATCTCGTCGCTGTGTTATTGCGTGGGTGCGAGCTTGCGCGGCCTGAAAGCCATGACGGCCACCTCCGGTCCCGGCTGGGCGCTGATGATTGAGACCGTCCAGTACGCGCTCATGACCGAGACGCCGGTGGTTGTGGCCCTCGTGCAACGTCTCGGACCGAGCACTGGCGGCGCCACGCAGGGCGCGCAAGGCGACGTCTGGCTCGCGGAGTTTTCGACTTCCGGAGGCTACACCTTGCCGGTGTTTTCGCCCAGCAACGCTGCGGAGTGCTTTGAACTCGCCCTTCACGCCTTCAACTGGTCGGAGAGGCTGCGCACTCCGGTGGTGCTTCTATCGGACAAAGAAGTGGGGATGACCTCGGAGGTTGTCGACGATGATGCCTTGCAGCTCCCCAGCCTCGTCAACCGAAGTGGTGTGACGGGCGCTGCCGACTACGCTCCCTATGCGCTCGATGAACCCGACGGCGTGCCCGCTTTCGCGGCAGTGGGGGGAGAAGTCAAGGTCACGGCGACGGGGTCGGCTCACGACCGGCGTGGGCGCCTGCGCAAGAATTCCCCGGAAGTCATCGAGGTGCTGCTGCACCTGCAACACAAGATCGAAGCGCACGCCGAGGAAATGGCTCTGGTCCGGCCCGACCTCGACTCGGGCGCCCGCTGTCTGCTGATCAGCTATGGCGTGACCGCGCGCGCCGCCCGCCAGGCAGTGAGCAAGCTGCGGAGCGAGGGTTCACGGATTTCTTTCCTGCAGATCCAATCCCTGTTCCCCATCCCGCGGCGGTGGCTTGATCAGGCGACAGCCAGTGTGGAAGCGGTGTTCATTGCGGAAGAAAATCTGACCGGCCAGTATCGCGCCGCCCTCGCGTCATCCCTCTCCGGCAAGCGGACTTACGGGATTAACAAAATCGGCGGCCTGATTTCCCCGCAGGAGATTACTCGCGCGGTGCGGGAGGTGATGGCGTGACGGTGGAGACCCCCTACCTGTCAGCCGACGCACAGCTCCCCTACTGCCGGGGCTGCGGGCACGCCTTGGTCGTGCGCCACCTGAGCCGCGCGCTCGAGCACCTGGGGCTGTCCCCGCGTTCGGTCGTCCTGACGACGGACATCGGCTGCGTGGGTCTAGCCGACTCGTTGTTTCCTTACCTGCATACCGTTCACACCACGCACGGCCGCTCGACGGCGTTTGCTACCGGGATAGCTCTGGCCGAGGCCAGCTTGGAACCCACGGGTCTGAAACCCATCGTCATGATCGGTGATGGTGGGGCGATGATTGGACTGCTGCACCTCGTGCACGCGGCGCAATTGAACGTGGATATCACGGTACTGGTCCACAACAATTTCCTCTTCGGGATGACGGGCGGCCAGCATTCCGCCCTGAGCCCCCTGAACTGGATCACCGCCACCACGCCGGACGGCAACTGGACTCCGCCGCTGGATCTGCTCGCGCTGCTGCGGACCGCTCACGCCGGCTTTCTGGCCCGCCAATTCGCCACGAGCCAGGAATTAGCGACGACCCTCGCTGAAGCCATCGATTTCCCGGGGTTTTCCGTGGTGGAGATCGTCGAGCTCTGCACTGCCTACGGAACGCGTTGGAACCAGGCGAGCGGTGCTTCCCTGCAGGAAATCGTCCAACGCCAGGGATATGCCCTCGGCAAGATGGAATCCGAGATGGAGCGGCCGACGTTCCGGGAGCTTTACCGCCACGAACCGGAATCCCGCCGGCCCAGAGACTCCAGGCCTGCTGTGCCACGCGTTAACGCCAAGGCCGACTTGGCCGGTGAGGTCCGGCTGGTTGTGGCTGGGACTGCGGGCGAGCGGGTCCAGTCGGCAGCCGGTTTGTTTTGCCGCGCCGCGCTCGCGGCAGGGCTTTACTCTACGCAGAAAAACGATAACCCCGTGACGCAGGGTTCGGGATTCTCACTCGCAGAGATCTGTTTGAGCCCCAGCCCGATTGAGTACACCGGCCTGGAAAGTCCGGATGTGGTTTTGGTGGTCAGTGAGGACGGCTGGAAAGAACTGCAGGCGAACGGAACGCTCGCGGCCTGCCGGAAGGAAACGCTCCTGCTCGTGGACTCCCAAATCGGCGTGACGCCACCGGCGGGCCGCCTGCTGCAGCTCCCGCTGCGCCGCGAAGCAAATCCTAAACGGGCCGCCCTGGCAGCGATTGCGGCGTGGCTGGAGAAAAACCCGCTTCTGCCCTCTGAGGCCTGGGAAGCCGTGCTCGCTGCAGAACCCGCAGAGCGCCGGGCGGAATCGGCGGCAGCGCTCGAAATCGGACGTCGCTTGGCCTTGAGTTGCGCTGACCTTTAGGTCAGAGGAAAACGTCATCCCCGCGGAAGCGGGGGTCCAGTCCTGCGTCTCTGGATTCCCGCTCCCCCGCTTCCGCGGAGGACAAGCTTCGCGGGAATGACGCAAGGGAAACGGGCCGGCGCATCCCGTTCAGGGTTTTGTCTTAGACGCACGAGTTTTGAACAAATCACCTTTGCACGATGGAGTGAAACGATGACCAGAAGCAAGGTAACGATTGACGGGAACGAGGCCGCGGGGTATGTGGCCTACCGCGTCAACGAAGTAATTGCCATTTATCCCATCACGCCTTCCTCTCCCATGGGAGAGTGGGCGGATCAGTGGTCCGCGGAGGGCGTGCCCAATATCTGGGGCACCGTCCCCCACGTCATCGAGATGCAGAGCGAAGGAGGCGCTTCCGGCGCCCTGCATGGCGCGCTGCAAGCCGGGTCGCTGGGCACGACTTTTACCGCCTCGCAAGGCCTGCTGCTGATGATTCCGAACCTCTTCAAGATCGCGGGCGAACTGACCGCCACGGTGCTGCACGTCTCGGCCCGCACCGTAGCCACGCACGCCTTGTCCATCTTCGGTGACCACAGCGACGTGATGGCGACGCGCTCTACCGGCGTCGCCCTGCTGGCCTCCAATTCCGTGCAGGAAGTAATGGACTTCGCCCTGATTGCGCAGGCCGCCACGCTCGCGACGCGCGTTCCCTTTATCCATTTCTTCGATGGTTTCCGCACCTCTCACGAGGTCGGCAAGGTCGAGCAGTTGACGGATGACGATCTCCGCGCCCTGATCGACCCCGGCTTGGTGGAGGCGCACCGCAAGCGCGCCCTCTCGCCCGACCATCCTTTCATCCGCGGCACCGCGCAGAATCCCGACGTCTTTTTCCAAGCGCGCGAGACCGTGAACCCCTTCTACCTGGCCGCGCCGGACCTCGTGCAGAAGGTCATGGATAAGTTCGCGAGCGTGGTGGGCCGCCAGTATCATCTGTTTGACTACCTGGGTGCTCCCGACGCCGAGCGTGTGATCGTGATCATGGGCTCAGGCGCCGAGGCGGCGCAGGAAGCCGTGGAGTATCTTACGGCGCGCGGCGAAAAAGTGGGGGTGCTGAAGGTCCGCCTCTACCGCCCCTTCTCGGTCGAACATTTCCTGGCCAGCCTCCCCAAGACGGTCAAGACCCTGGCCACTCTCGACCGCACCAAGGAACCTGGAAGCACCGGAGAGCCGCTGTACATCGACCTGGTAACAGTCCTGAGTGAAGGCATGGCCAGTGGTAAGGCGCCCTTCAAGACCGCTCCCCGCGTCATCGGCGGCCGCTACGGGCTTTCCTCGAAGGAGTTTTCGCCCGCCATGGTCAAGGGAGTATTCGACGAGATGGCCAAGCCGAGCCCGCGGAATCACTTTACCTCGGGTATCGTCGACGACGTTACGCACACCAGCGTGGAATATGACCCGTCATTCTCCACGGAAGACCCCAAGACGGTGCGCGCCATCTTCTACGGCTTGGGCTCCGACGGCACGGTGGGCGCTAACAAGAACTCCATCAAGATCATCGGCGAGGACACTGATAACTACGCGCAGGGCTACTTCGTTTACGATTCCAAGAAAGCCGGCTCGGTCACCATCTCCCATTTGCGTTTTGGCCCCAAGCCGATTCACTCCACCTATCTCATCACGCATGCCAATTTCGTGGCCTGCCACCAATTCAATTTCCTCGAGCAGCGCGACGTCTTGAAAGCGGCCGTGCCCGGCGCCACGTTCCTGCTGAACAGCCCCTACGGGCCGGAGGAGGTTTGGGACCACATTCCGCGATCGACGCAAGAGCAGATCATCAAAAAGAAACTCCACTTCTATGTGATCGACGGCTACGCGGTAGCTGCGGAGGCCGGCATGGGCAGGCGCATCAACACCGTGATGCAGACCTGCTTCTTTGCGATCAGTGGTATCCTGCCGCGCGACGAGGCGATCAGCGCCATCAAGCACGCCATCGAGAAAACTTACGGCAAGCGCGGTGAGAAGGTGGTGCAGAAGAACTACGCCGCCGTGGACGCCTCGCTCGATCACCTCCACGAGGTCAAGGTTCCCGCAAAAGTGACCAGCGGCTTCGACCTGCGCCCGCCGGTGCCGGCCCAGGCTCCAGAATTCGTGCGCAAGGTGCTGGGCAAAATCATCGAGGGCGAAGGCGATGCGCTTCCGGTCAGCGCCCTGCCCAACGACGGAACCTTCCCCAGCGCCACGGCGCAATGGGAAAAACGCAATATCGCGCTGGAAATCCCCGTGTGGGATGAGGTTCTCTGCATCCAGTGCGGCAAGTGCGTGCTGGTTTGCCCGCACGCCGTAATTCGCGCCAAGATCTTCGACCCCGCGCAGCTCGAGAAAGCTCCGCCCACTTTCAAGTCGGCGGCGGCGCGCTGGAAAGAATTCAAGGACCTGAAATACACGCTACAGGTGGCGCCGGAGGATTGCACCGGCTGCGCGCTGTGCGCGGAAATCTGCCCGGTCAAGTCGAAGAGCGAAGCGAAGCACAAGGCCATCAACATGGAGCCCCAAATGCCGCTGCGCGAGGCCGAAGGCGAAAACTGGAATTTCTTCCTGAGAATTCCGGAGGCCGACCGGCGCACCCTCAGCCTGGGCCAAGTGAAAGACGTGCAGTTGCTGCAACCTCTGTTTGAATTCTCCGGAGCCTGCGCGGGGTGCGGCGAGACACCCTACATCAAACTGATGAGCCAATTGTTCGGCGATCGTGCGCTGATCGGCAACGCCACGGGATGCTCGTCGATCTACGGCGGCAACTTGCCCACCACGCCGTATGCCATCAACCACGAAGGACGCGGCCCCGCCTGGTCGAACTCCTTGTTCGAGGACAACGCGGAATTCGCGCTGGGCATGCGCCTGGCCGTCGACCAGCAGGCGCAGTACGCGCGGGAACTTGTCCAGCGGCTCGCGCCGCCTCTGGGCGACGAGCTTGCTCAAGGCCTGCTCAACGCCGAACAATCCACTGAGGCCGGCATCCGCGAGCAGCGCGAGCGCGTCGCGGCCCTCAAGGCCAAGCTCGCGGGGCTCAAGACGCTGGAAGCGCGCGACCTCACGAACGTGGCCGACACGCTCATCAGGAAGAGCGTCTGGGCCATCGGGGGTGACGGCTGGGCTTACGACATCGGTTACGGCGGCCTGGACCACGTGCTGGCCAGCGGCCGCAACGTGAACGTCCTGGTGCTCGATACCGAGGTCTATTCGAACACCGGCGGGCAGATGTCGAAAGCCACCCCACGCGGCGCCGTCGCCAAGTTCGCCGCGGGCGGGAAGCCTCGGCCCAAGAAGGACCTGGGTCTGATGGCGATGAGCTACGGCAACGTCTACGTCGCCCAGGTCGCCATGGGATCGAGCGACATGCAGACGCTCAAGGCCTTCCTGGAAGCCAACGCTTACGACGGCCCGTCGATCATCATCGCTTACAGCCATTGCATCGCGCACGGCTACGACCTGGTGCACGGGTGCGATCAGCAAAAGGCCGCCGTGCAGTCCGGCTACTGGCCGCTTTACCGTTACAACCCGGATCTGGCGAAGCTGGGCAAGAATCCCTTCCAACTGGATTCGCGGCCACCTTCGCTGCCGCTCGAGAAATACATCTATAACGAAACGCGCTACACCATGCTGGCGCACAGCGATCCGGAAGCCGCCAAACACTTGCTGAAGCTCGCCGAGGAAGATGTTCGGGACCGCTGGAGGCTCTACACGAATATGGCAGCCATGCCGATGAACGGCGGAGCAAAGGAGGTAAAGTAAATGATCGACCTGACGACAAAATACCTGGGCATGAAACTCAAGAACCCTCTGGTGGTTTCCGCTTCACCGCTCTCGGAGGACCTTGGCAATATCCGGCGCATGGAAGATTCCGGAGCCGCCGCCGTTGTGCTGACGTCCCTGTTCGAGGAGCAAATCCACGTGGAGAGCGCCACGCTGGACAAGTTCCTGCAACAGGGCACGGAAAGCTTCGCGGAATCTCTGACGTACTTTCCCGACCTGACCGGATACAACCTCGGCCCGGCGGGCTATCTCGAGCACCTGCGCCGCGCTAAACAAGCCGTGAGTATCCCCATCATCGGCAGCCTGAACGGCGGCTCGACGGGAGGCTGGATCGACTACGCGAAGAAGATCCAGGACGCCGGCGCGGACGCTCTGGAACTGAATATCTACTTCATTCCCACCGACGCTGAGATGAGCGGCGCGGAAGTCGAGCAGGTGTACGCCGATCTGCTTTCGGCCGTGAAGGCCAGCCTGCGCATTCCCGTGGCCGTCAAGATCGGCGCCTACTTCAGCTCGCTGCCCAACGCGGCCCGGCGCTTGGACCAAGCCGGCGCCGACGCCCTGGTGCTGTTCAACCGCTTCTACCAGCCGGACTTCGACCTGGAAAACCTGGAGGTCGTGCCCAACCTCATCCTCAGCACACCGCATGAATTACTGCTGCGCCTGAACTGGGTCGCGGTGCTTTACGGCAAAATCCGCGCGGACCTGGCCGTCACCGGCGGCGTACACACCGGCCTGGACGTGCTGAAGTCCATGATGGCTGGAGCGCGCGTGGCCATGATGACCTCGGCATTGCTCAAAAACGGCATCGGCCACCTCGCTACCGTGCGGGCGGAACTTCTGAAATGGATGGAGGAACACGAATACGAATCCATCCAGCAGATGCAAGGCAGCATGAGCCAGCGGGCTGTGGCCGACCCTTCAGCCTTCCAGCGGGCGAACTACGTCAAGGTGCTCAGCTCGTATTCTCTGAAGGCGGGGACGAGGTAAGGCGTAACCTGATCAGAATCTCTCGGTTTGAGTTCACAACCCTCTCCCAGGCGTCGGAGCGGGTAGATACAAGCGTGGAGTTATCCCACTTCGAGCGGGATTACTCCGCGGCTTTTCATCCTGCATATTAATAAACACGTGGACGTTTACCATGTTTAGAGCCGCGGAGCAAGCAGACCCATGGTTTTGATTCTGCGGCTCTAAATCTTGAAGGCAAGCTTCCATCCCACTCGTGCAAGAAAAGCCGCTCAGGGCAGGCCCTGGGGCTTTTCCAGCGGCGCAGGCCCTTTCTGCGCCGCAAACTGGGCGAAGTTCATTTTCTTGACTACGCGTTGGACAAAATCCTCATGCCCTGGGGCCACGCCAAATCGCGCGTTTCCGTAGCGACGGATATGGTGGCGGACGGCCAGTACCTGGGGCAGATGGCCGAACGGGTAGTGGACGTGGCCTAGGAAATTTAAACCCACCATCAGGCGCGGCCGGCCGAGTAGGAAGATGCTGGCCAGGTACGTCTGGCGGCATTCGCCGTGTTCACAATCTCAAGTATCTTCGCTCCGTATTTTTGTGCCCGCCGCTCACCGAGTCCCCTGACTTTCACGAGATCATCCAAAGTCCTCACCGGCATTCGAACCATCTCTTCCAGCCATTTGTTCTGCGCCACCATGTAGAGCGGGACACCCTCCAGCGCAGCCTGATCAGCCCGCCACTTTTTTAGGGCGACGATCGACTTTACCTGCTCACCGGTTAGGGGAGTACTGGGATCCATCGTAGCGTCGGGGCTGGCCGGAGTTTTCTGCGTTACCTGCACTCCATCCTCATAGAAGAACAGGACAGACCACATGGGACCTTCTGGGTGATTGGCAAGAGAAGCAAAAACCCGCTTGACGTTTGTCGCAACGAGAAAATCATTCAACTTCCTCTCCCTGTCGAGTGCTTCTTCGGGCTCCAGAGGAACACTGAAAATTTTGCACCGCATGACGCCTCCTGTAGTCGAATGAGTCTGCATTTCCAGACGTACCATCGGCCGATAAGGAGGGGAAGATGAGGGAATTCTCATCCGCATGGGCGTCCGGGCCGCGGGTGGCGCATACGTGAAAAGCCATGGGCCTGGGTAAGGTGTAAGGGCACGCCCGTTATGCACTGACTTACGTACGCCAATAGCTTGACATATAGCTATCAATAGAGCTATGCTGGGCTTGGAGGGGGAAAATGTCTTACATTGACCCACAAACCGTACTGTCGCCCAGAAATCGCGTCGGGTCCGTAGACATCCTTTACAATGGCGGGCCAGGGGATTGGTCCGTTGCTCGTCTGGAATACGACGGGGAAGAACGAATCGGAATTCGATGGAATGGCAAGGAAGAGGAGGCTGGCATCGGAAACCCCCAGTCTCGGGGAAGACCAACTTGGTTCGTTGTTCCGGAACAACTCAGCGCCCTGGTGCGAGAGGAGGCTGAGCAACTGAGCAATTCGCAAGAAGGTGGCTTGCTCGCCGGCTACCGTGAAATGGCCGCTGACCAGCGGCGGGAAGCAGAAGCACAAGAATGGTCTGAGGGACTGATCAACGATGCAAGCCATCAAGAGGGGTGAGGTTTGGTGGGTCTCGTTCGAACCTGCGGTGGGCGGAGAGATCCGCAAGACCAGGCCCGCAGTGGTCATTAGCAACAACGCTGCCAACGCGGTACTGAATCGGGTTGTTCTAGTTCCACTAAGCAGCCAGACCAACAAGCTCTATCCAGGCGAGGCAAGGATCCAAGTGGAAGGGCGAGAGTCGAAGGCCACGGCTGACCAGATTATGACGGCATCCAAAGAGCGGCTTCGCAACCGTATGAGCGTGCTTTCGCCCCACGACCTCAAGGCTGTGGAAGATGCCATTCTGGTGCAGCTCGGCATCCGCAGATAGTTCCCCACCCAGAATGTCACTCACCGATGGGAGCCCCACTTGACACGCCTCGTGTACACTTCTGACTTACACGGCGACCTCGGCCTGTACCGCTCGGCAGGGGAAGCGGCCATCCGCCTCCGTGCTGACGCGCTGATTTTCGGCGGCGACCTGTGCCCCGGCACGCCCAGCGGCGCTTCTTTGCGGCTGCCGCTCGAGCAGCCGGAGTTCATCCTCTACCGGCTGTCGCCGCTCCTCGACGAATGGAAGCAGGCCCACCCCACCTTGCGCGTCTTCGCGATCCCCGGGAACGATGACTGCCAAACCGTTCTGCCCGTACTCGAAGAGCTCGAAATGAACGGGCTCATTGAGAACCTGCACCAGGAATCAAGAACCCTGGGCGCCTACACACTGGTGGGCCTTTCTTTCGTGCCGCCCACGCCCTTTCAGTTGAAAGACTTTGAGCGCTGGGACGGCGAGCGGGACGCGGGTACCGAGTCGTATGCTTATCGCTGCATCGTGGGGACGCCGCGGGGCTTCGTGGTGATCGAGGATTTCGAAGCCTACCTGGATTCCCTGCCCAGCCTCGACGAGGAACTCCGGCGTCTTGCCATTGACGACCCCGCCCACACCGTGGCCGTCGTTCACGCGCCGCCATTCGATACGCACTGCGATGTGCTCTATGATGGACGCCACATCGGGAGCAAGTCGGTGCGGCGCTGGATTGAGAAACGCCAGCCCCGCTTGACGCTCCACGGCCACATCCACGAGAGCCCCAAACTCTCCGGAACCTTCTTCGACCGTATCGGCGCGACCACCATCATCAACCCCGGATGCGACCACGCGCAGCCCCACCTGGTATTCATCGATCTCGACAACCTCACCGAGCTGGAACACTCCATCTACGGCAGGAAAGCCGTGCAATAGATTGACGCCGAGGCCACGCTAGCACCTTTCAGACAGCAGCCTTGAGATCCGTTTCCCCGAAATCCCGTCCCTTGAACAACAAGGGTTCCCCGGTGACTTTGGCGAGCGCATAGGCGAAGCAGTCCCCGAAATTCAGCCCCGCCGGGTGACGACCCTTTCCGAAATCCGTATAGGCTTGTCGCGCGACATGCGCTTGCTCTTCCGTGACCGGCTCGATGACGATGCCGGCGCGCCGGAAAAAGGCATCGAACTGGCGGCTTCCGCCCTCTCCGGTTTGAGCCTCAACCACGATCGCTGCCTCCACGAAGCTGGCAGCCGAGATTCGGCGCGATTCCGCCTCACTGATGGCGCACGCGTACCTTTCGGCGTCGTTCTCGTTGAACAAGATCGCGAGCACTGCGGAAGTATCCACAATCATCGCGGCAACCCCCGCTCGTCATAGAGTAGAGCCTCATGACCCACAGCAGGGCCTTTCAGCGTGCGCGCACAGCGGCGGCCAATCTCCAGCAATTCGGCTGCGGTGGCCTTCGGCTTGCGGCGTCGCCGCACTCGCTCCAGGCGTTCACGCAACGCTTCCGTGACGGCATGCGTTATCGTCTCGCCCGTTTCTTGCGCGAGGGCTCTGGCCAGTTTGTGAGCCTCCGGATGCTTGATGTTAAGGGACATTGCTTGTGTCCTCCAAGGTAGACATTATTCTACCTTTCCTTATTCTAACGTAACGCACCGTTCCCCGGAAAGAGGTTTCATGCGAGCCTCGACTACCAGTCGCGCCTTGGGTCATAAGCCCCAACCAAGTCTGATGCGTATACCGCTGGGCGGGAATGCAAGGTTCAACTAATATATTGAGCCACATAGAGTTAGACCTTTGCAGACGATTGGCCTTATAGCTGCTAATCTTCGCGGCGGGTGAGGTGTCACTTTCTCAGCCATGACCCAGCAAAAGCTCCCCAAGCTCCGGCGCTATTCGCAGATCCTGTTCCTGTTGTTTTTTCTCTTCCTTCTGCTGAAAACCGAGTACCGCGGGTCGCTGCGCGCCGTCCAGGGGGATGTGCGGCTTCCCTACCCTGTGAGTTTCTTTCTGCAGCTTGACCCTTTGGCGGCAATCGTCAGTGCGCTTTCGAGCCACACGTTCTACCGCGGACTCCTCTGGAGCCTGGCGATTTTGATTCCCACTCTATTTCTGGGCCGCTTCTTCTGCGGCTGGATCTGCCCGCTGGGAACCCTGAATCATTATCTGGGCAGTTGGAAGTCCGAGCGCAAGCGTGGGCCGCAGCGGCTGGAGCGGAACCGGTATAAGAAATGGCAGACCTGGAAGTATTACCTGCTGGTTGCGGGTCTGGTCTCGGCGCTCTTCGGCAGCGCCGTGGTGGGAATTCTGGACCCCATCTCGCTCACCGTGCGCTCGCTGGGGACGGCGTTGCTTCCCGGCCTGAATTACGCGCTGGACGCGGGGGTCAGCGCGCTTCGTCACTCGCCGGCCGGGCCACTGCAGACGGCCGGCACCATCGCGCAACTCATCCTGAATGAAACCCTGCTGAGCTTCCGGCAGCCGCATTTTCGCCAGGCGTTTTTCCTCGGCACGATTTTCGTGGTGATCCTCGTCCTCAATCTGCGCATCACCCGCTTCTGGTGCCGTGCGCTGTGCCCTTTAGGAGCTCTGCTGGGGATCGTTTCGCGCTGGTCGATCCTGGGCCTCGAAAAGCACCCTAGCCACTGCGACGACTGCAACCGCTGCCTGCTGGACTGCCAGGGCGGCGACGACCCGCTTCCCAACGCGAAGTGGCGCAAGGCGGAATGCCACCTCTGCTTCAACTGCGTCGGAGAATGTCCGGAGAGCGGAATCCGTTTTAAGTTCTTTCCCGTGACGCCGACGACTACCGACGGTCCCAGTCTGCAGCGGCGGCGCACGCTCGCGGGAGTTGCCGCGGGCGCAGCGCTGTTGCCGATTCTGCGCAGCAGCCCCGCATTCGCGGCGGCGAAAGATCCGCGTCTGATCCGGCCGCCCGGGTCTCTCGACGAGAAAAGTTTCCTCGAGCGCTGTATTCGCTGCGGTGAGTGCATGAAGGTGTGTCCCAACAACGCCCTGCAGCCAGCGCTACTGGAAGCGGGGCTGGAAGGCCTGTGGACGCCCGTGCTCGCACCGCGCATTGGCTACTGCGAAGCCAGTTGCGTGCTGTGCGGGCAGGTGTGCCCCACGGGCGCCATCTGGGAGATCACGCAAGCGGAAAAAGCCTGGCTGCCGGCCAGCGCCGGCAAGGATTCGAAACCCCTCCGGCTGGGCACGGCGTTCTACGACCGCGGGCACTGCCTGCCCTGGGCGATGGCCACGGAATGCATTGTGTGCGAAGAATGGTGCCCTACGTCTCCCAAGGCCATCTACCTGCGTCCGGCAGAAGTGACGGACGCCGCCGGGAACCCAAAGCAGGTCCGGCAGCCTTACGTTGATCCCGACCGCTGCGTGGGATGCGGTGCATGTGAGTTCGCCTGCCCGATCAAGGACCACCCGGCTGTCTACATCACCAGCATCGGGGAGAGCCGGTCGAAATCGAACCAGATTCTGCTGAACCGTCAAACAGGAGGGTCGCGCACATGAGAGCCTGCATCCTGGCCATGATTCTTGCCCTCGCCTGCCTCCTAGCAGGTTGCCGGGCCAAGGCGCCTGCGGGCGCGGCCGATTTCTTTCCGGAAAGCAACGCCGTTCAGGGTTGGGTGAAATCCAGCGAGACACGCACCTTTGAAGCCAGCCACCTGTGGGAATACATCGACGGCGATGCTGACAAGTACATTCAAGCGGGCGTTGTGAAGACGCTCACCAGCGACTATCGGTTCAACAATAAAGTCGATGCCACCGCCGACGTCTACGTGATGGCCAAGCCCGAAGGCGCCAAGAAGATTTACGATTCCGAATCGGCCGCAGAAAGCCAGCCGGTTGACATCGGCGAGGCCGGTCGGCTCTCCAAGGGCAGTCTGACCTTTCATCAGGGACCGTATTTCGTTCGGGTCGTTGCCTACGAAGATTCGGCCGAGGTTGCGAAGGCGTTGACCGAGCTGGCGCGCGCGGTCGGCAGCAGGCTGAGCAAGAGTAGCGCAGGGAAGTCGTAGCCTTCTAAGGAGAACAGCCCTCTCCCCTGGGGAGAGGGTGACCGACGAAGGAGGCCGGGTGAGGGGTTAGTTTAAGGGGAACAGCCCTCTCCCGTGGGGAGAGGGCTGTAAACTCGAGCCTGTCACGCTCTCTCCCCAAGGGAGAGCACATCAGTTTGGCAAAGGAGGCCTCATGGCTAGCAGAAACCGAATTGGTCGTCGCGAATTCATCGTTACCTCCGCCGGAGCCTTGGCGGCGGGGCTGGGCAGCGCCTGCGGGCGCGTGCCTGCAAGCGAAATCGAAGAAGCTGCCGCCAAAGTCGGGCGTCTGCCCCAACGTGCTTTGGACCGCTCAGGCCGCAAGGTCAGCGTGCTAATCGGCGCGGCGACCTGGGCTCCGGAAGCCGTGGAGGCCGGCATCTTATGCGGGATCAATTACTGGCACAAAAGCGATGAGTGGGAGGGCCGGTCAGTCCCGCCGGCGATTCTGAAGAATCGCGAAGCCCATTACTGCGAGGTTTGCGTCGACCGCGTGCGCGGCAATCACGAAACCGGCGTGATCGATGAGCAGGCCCACTACGATTTCGTCAAGCACGCCCTCGAGCGCACCGGCCTCCGCTACTTCGACGATATGATGTTTCACTTCGGCTATCACCGCACGGCGGAGGTGAAGAGCAACCCGGCGTTCCTTCGCACCTACGAGCGGTTGAAAAAAGAAGGCCTGGTGCGCCACCTGTGCCTCTCGCAGCATAGCTACAACGGCAACGGCCGCGTGCCTGATGGAGAAGATCGGGCCATGATCCTGACCGCCGTCGTCGCAGACGGCGTGTACGAGCACGCCCAGTTTGCCTTTACCTTCGGTGAGGGGGAAGCCCTCAACAAGTTCGTCAGCCTCGCCAAGAGCAAAGGGTTCGGAACCATCGCGATGAAAACCACGGGAGGCGCGGCGCGCATGCAGGCCAACCGCGAATTCATGGGCAAATTCCCGTCGGGCACGACGCCCCACAACGCTCTGGCCCGCTGGCTGACTACGCGCACCGACTTGAGCGCCGCGGTGATTCAGATCAACAACCTCGAGCAGTTCGTTGACACTTACTCGGGAGCCGGCAAACCCCTGCGGGCGGCGGACGCTCGGGCAATTGAAGTGATGACGGCTTACGCCAATCGCGAAGTCTGCCGGCTGTGCAACGACTGCATGAGCCATTGCGGGCAAGGCGTGGCTATCGCCGACATCCTGCGCTACGAGCGCTACGCCACCGATTACGGCGAACGGGAGCGCGCGCGCCGGCTCTATGCGCAGCTCGATAAGAAGGGCGACGCGTGTTTAGTGTGCGGCTCCTGCCTGCCGCATTGCCCGCAAGGGTTGAACGTCCCGGCCAAGCTCGCCGACGCCCATCGCCTGCTCAGTTAAATGTCAGCCTCCCATTCTCGACGGCCCGCGGGCGGGTGGAATCCCGCCCGCCTCGCCGCTCGCGCCGGAGCAGACCCCACCAGACAGAATTGACTTCTCAGAGCGGGAGCCACGGTGTTGCCGCAGCGACAAAGCAGAAGCCCGCCGTGCCGCCAGCACGCAGGCATCTTTCCCATCTCGCAGTGCCCGCGAGAAAGCGGCAGCAGAAAAGAACAATGGGATGAGGAGAACTCAAGCCAGACAGTAGGAGAAAGCCGCTAATTTCAAATAAATAGGCTTGCTCACCTGCACATTATAAGGTACACTGTCCTATATAAGGTGCATGATGCGAGAGGACCCGCAGCCACAGAAAATCCCGCTGATCTTTTTCCGCACCGGGGCGGGAAGCGAGCCCGTACGAGAGTGGCTGAAGGGATTGCCGGAAGTCGAGCGTCAGGCCATAGGGAAGGACCTTTTGCGGGCGCAATGGCGGTGGCCGGTGGGAATGCCGCTGTGCCGGCCGCTGGGGAACGGGTTGTGGGAAGTCCGAACGGACTTGCCGACGAAGCGCACGGCGCGCGTGCTGCTCTGTCTCTACCGCGGGCACCTCGTGGCACTGCACGGGTTTATCAAGAAGACGCGAACAACCTCTGATGAGGATTTGGCCTTGGCCCGTAAGCGTCAGAAGGAGTTGGAGCCATGAGCAAGAAACATATGGGTTCGAGCATCGATGATTTCCTCAAGGAGGAAGGCATCTTTGAACAGGCGCAAGCACAGGCGATTAAGGAGGTCGTCGCGTGGCAGCTCGCCCAGGCCATGAAGAAAAAGAAAATATCCAAGGCGCGGATGGCGGCGCTGCTCAAGACGAGCCGGACACAGGTTGACCGTCTGCTTGATCCGAAAAACGACATCACGCTCTCCAGCCTGCAGCGGGCGGCGGCGATGGTTGGGCGCCGGGTAACGATCGAGCTGGTGTAGAGAAGGGCGGGTGTCCGCAAGGCTCTTTCGCAGTAGGGGGACGGGACGGCTTGCCGTCCCCTCTGTTCACGTTCCAGCTGAACCGTGAAGGGTAGGGCAAGCCCTACCCCTACTTGGTGATCGAGTTGCGCAAGGCGGGAAGGCACAAGCGCCGAGATTACGGCGAACGGGAGCGCGCGCCGGCTCTATGCGCAGCTCGATAAACGCGCCGACGCCTGCCTGGTGTGCGGCTCCTGCCTGCCGCATTGCCCGCAGGGATTGAACGTTCCGGCCAAGCTCGCCGACGCCCATCGCTTGCTGAGTTAGACACCTGCCGCGATTTTGGGTTGAGGCATAGCGGGGCGGGCAGCGGCTAGCGCGGAGTTGTTCTTGAACTCCGCGGCTCGTATACTCGGGAACCGTCGAAGAGCCGCAGCATTACAAATCAACTCTGCGCTACACTTGCTTCGTCGCCGCCACCTGTCACCCTGAGCCCGCTCTGTGGGCGAAGGGTCTGTAGTTGCTTTCCTCGCGCAGGCCGTACAACCAATCGTACTCCCTGAACGGGGCACCGGCCCCAACCTCTCAAGTCGCAAAGCGGGTGGCCCCGGTGTCGCCGCGGCGGAGAATGCGCCCATCCCGGAGGCGTAATTTCGTCACGCCGTTGTGTGATGAGCGCTTTGGGCGCTCATCGCTTGGGTGGCTCCCCATAGAGGGAACGCAGTGCGGTAGGGGTAGGGGCCGGTAGTGCGCCCGCTAGGGCATTGGAAACATCCTCACGAAGAGACGAGGGTGTGGGTTCGGACAGGGCCCGTATGCCCAGTCCCGAGAAACTGGCCAACAGATTCTTCCTGCTCGCTTCGGCGCGCACGAGTTCGAGGATCTCCGCAACCATGTCCTCGACGGGCCGCTCTGCCTGCACGCCTTGGGGCGCCGGGGGCAGCCCCTTGAGCGCCTTCTCGACGTGCGGCCACATGGCGTCAAACAGGTCGTTCAGGTCCGCCGCCGCTATGGGCTCCTCGCTCGCCGCTTTGTTGACGGCGTGTACCAGCTTTCGGGTCTCTTCCTTTTCTGCCCGCGTGGCCTGGAACTGTCCGAGGGGAGGCTTGATGTCCTGCGGCCTGAGGCCACCGATCAGGTAGGTGCATAGGCGAGTTTTATCATCGATGGTCTTGGACAGGGCGCCCGCCTCAAACAGAAGCCACGGGACGTTCAGGTTCTCCGGCGTAAGGCAGATGATGCCTACCTTCTTGTCCTCGAGTGCGCGCGCGAGGTCCTCGAGTCCTCGCGCGCCCTTATCGATATCTATCTCCGACATCCACGGCTTGGCAGCCTGGACGACTTTCGGCAGCCAGGCCCTCAAGGTTCCTGCTACGTGGAGGCTTCGGCTGCCCGACCAACTGATGAACACGTTAGTGCCCTTTGCCATCGTTCCTCCTCCCTCGCGAACGCCTCCGGTCACCGCAACCCAAGAAGGCGCGAGTGGGTATGCCCAGGGTGCTCGCTCTGCGACCTGCCGGGGGTCCAGTCCTCGGGAAATCCGGCGGGGCGACCACGAGCGAGCCGAAACACAGTAAGCCCTCGCCACGCTGTGCTTGAAGTTACGCGCGCTTAAAGATGCTATAACCTCTTTCGATCACGTACCTGAGAAACTCACGGCCCTCGGGCCGGATGGTCACCTTCTGGGCGTCCCTCGTTATCAGTGAGGACTCCACGAGAAAGCCAAGCCATTGATCAAAGCTATACTGGCGATATGTCTCGGGCTCACGCTTGGCCGCATCCTCGTACCACGCCGCCTGCAATCTCTCAATGTTGATCCCATTCGCACCGGCAGCATTGACTTCCTGCAATGCTCCTATCTGACTTCCCCAAATCAGCACGTAAACTCGGTCGAATTCTCCTACCAAGACGAGGGCAGCCAGAAACCTGAGCAAGACACGTTCTCGGTCAGCGCCTTGTATGTTGCGTTTTTTGAGTTCCTCCCGGATCTGATCTTCGCGCTTGACCAATAGGGCATTGTCAAAGACCTTCAAGAATTCATTGGCCGGTGAGGACTTTACCTCTCCGGGCTTTTGAGGAACGTTGGCATCGGTCTCTAAGAGTTTATCGGCGATCGAGGGTTTCACCTCCCCGGCTTCCTGACGAAGCGGGCTGGCCTCGATACCAGTAGTACCTATCTTTTGTGCGCGATCAAGAAAACGGCTAAGGGGTTGACGAAAGAGGACAAGCGCCAGGACTCCGAGAACGAGTCCAACTAGGGGCCATGTCAGAAAACTCAACTCTCTACCTCCCTTGGCGTTAAGTCTACACCTGAGAACCACGTTTGGGAACAGGGACACCTTTCACGGCCTACCGCCTAGATTGCGCCCGGCCGGGCTCCAAAACAAGCCCCACCAAAGCCTCAGGTGACACCCAGAAGGTCCCAGAACTCGCGGGACGGGTAGTCATCCATCCACGCCCTCGTGAAAGAAGGAAGGTACAGGTCGGGTCAGTATGTGGTGACCCGGCGACTTGCCCCCCTAAGGTAGAATAGATGTAGAAAAGTCTATTATCCGTTCTTGAACATCGCCCGCAAGGCCTTGAGAGATTTGGTGAGCCGTGAGGGAATCGAACTTGCACGCGGCGAGTCTATCGACCCCCAGCAACCTACTGATTAAGAGTGTCGCCCGCGCCCGGAGAGGAGAGCTCGGAAAATCGGACACCCTCTCTAAAAGATTTTTCCTACCCGTAGCCTAAATCCTGCATTGAGGCCTTGACATTACACCTGCGATTAATGCTAGCCTAGGATGCAAGGGGCGGTGTGTTTGTGAGGTCGCACGCAGCACCGGCACGAGAAACGCCGCCCGGGCACGTGGATTCCCGCTTTCGCGGGAATGACATGGCCAAACTTCGGGGGAGCGCGGGCGACGGGTGAGGTCCCGATGTCCCTGGTAAAAAGGCCGCGAATCGGGCCAACGGGCGGCGGTAGGCGATCGGGCACTGTGCGATTCGGGGTTAGGGATTGGGCATTTAGGGCCTCAACCCCTAATCCCGAATCCCGATTTCATTGTCGGCGGGCAAGGCTCGCGCCGCGCTGATGACGCCCCAGGACGAAAACGCCTTGCTCATGCGGAGAATGCAAGATTCCAACTTTCGGCAAGTCTGGCGGGTCACCAAGCTGCT
Organism: Terriglobia bacterium; assembly: GCA_020073545.1. Classification (GTDB taxonomy): domain Bacteria; phylum Acidobacteriota; class Terriglobia; order UBA7540; family UBA7540; genus Bog-366. Next base: position 21,093 of record JAIQEZ010000091.1, read on the forward strand.
CCTGAAGATTAAACGCCAAGCGCGGGAGGAATAGAAAACCCCTCACTATCCTTGAATGTTAATGAAAACACAGCAGGTTAGCTAAGAATCAGGTGAATTGTAATGGTCGTAGCAAAGAATCAAATACTTGAAAATATGGCAGTTAGAAAACATTCTCATAGGCTAGGCTGGGAAAAGAAAAAAGGATGTTAAAACGCAGGTATAACCTTGAATGTTGCTGAAAATAAATGAGATAAGAAAGTGACTTGGCGCAAATTCACTGCGAACCTTGAATGTTGAACAAAAATAAGCCACTTATCGGAGCGAACCTTGAATGTTGTTGAAAGGAAAGGATGTTATAGCGCTGTTCTTGCCGAAAGAAGCTGGAATTCTCCATCCTGGGGAGCGGCAGAGCGAGATCCTTCTCCCGCAAGGCGGGACGCCTCAGGTCCGATTTCAGGACTCCGACGGAGTCCATCGGACTCCAGCCATCGGAGATGACAGCGAAGGACTCACAATGAAAGCGAATTCGTAAGTTGGGGTCGCACAAATGTTGCGGGGTGTCGTAGACGTCCAAGCCTGTCATCCTGAGCGCAGCGAAGGATCTCGGCATTCTGTTATGCTGCGCGTGAGGGAAGCAGCCATGATGGCTCGAGCCGCCCTGCTGCGGAATGACCTGTACAAGGGTGGGAACAAAGGGCCCAATGCGGAGATCCTGCGCTGCGCTCAGGATGACAGACGGCGGGCTTGTTCACTCCCCCTGGGTCGATATCAGGCTGCACAGATCTGTCCATCCTCTGTTGCACCTTAACTGTCTTCGACGCAACGTTGCGTGACGGACCAAGGCCTGGCAATTTGTGAATTCGGGATGAAAGCGAAGCGGGCAGCGTCGGAGGGGACAAGAACGGGCGGAGCTGGCGGACAAGCCCCCCACGTGACACACTTCCCCGTATCGGTTATAGACAGTGCCCGGTCAGAAGATGAACCAATTTGCGGCCTCAGAGGGCCTTCAATGACCCGATGGCCCGATCACCCGATCGCGTGAATTGACTTCTTGCAGTCGGTCAGCTACGCTGGATTTCTGGGCAAACCTCGTAGAATCGCGGCGGCAACGCACGCGGGCAGCTAGAATTCAGAAGGGAACATGAAGAGGGTTTATCTCGACAACAACGCCACGACGCCGCTGGCGCCGGAAGTGTTCGAGGCCATGCGGCCGTATTGGCTCGAGGACTACGGCAACGCCTCGTCGATTCACTGGTTCGGGCAGCGCGCCAAGGCCGCCATGGAGAAGGCCCGCGAGCAGGTGGCACGATTGCTCAAGGCGCGAGCGAGCGAGATCGCTTTCACGAGCGGCGGGACGGAGTCTGACAACGCGGCCATTTTCGGCATTGTCGAGGCGGCGCGGGGGGAGCGGAAGCACGTGGTCACTACGACCATCGAGCACCACGCTGTGCTCAACACCGTTCAGGCGCTCGAGAAGCGCGGCGTGAGCGTGACTTACGTGCGTGTGGGGGCGAGCGGCGTGGTGGACCCGCAGGACGTGGAAAGCGCGCTGCGCCCGGAGACCGTGCTAATCAGCGTGATGCACGCCAACAACGAACTCGGCACGATTCAGCCCCTCGAGGAAATCGGCCGCCTCGCGCGCGAGCGCGACATCTACTTTCATACGGACGCGGTGCAGACCGTAGGTAAGGTTCCCGTGGATGTCGACAAACTCGGCGTGGATCTGCTCGCGCTTTCCGCCCACAAGCTGTACGGTCCGAAAGGCGTGGGCGCGCTGTACGTCCGCCGGGGCACCATCGTGCGGCCGCTCATGCACGGCGGCCATCACGAGCGCGACCGGCGGCCGGGTACGGAGAACGTGGCGGGAATCGTAGGGCTGGGCGCCGCGGCGGAAATCGCGCTCGCGCACCCGCCCGAGGAGGCTGACCGGCTGGCGGCGCTGCGCGACCGCCTGGAAGCGGGAACCCTGGAGCGCGTGCCGCGGGTGGCTGTGAACGGTGAACGCACGCGGCGGCTGCCCACCACCACGAACCTGGCGTTTGACTACATCGAGGGCGAAGGGTTTGTGATCGCCATGGATTTGCGCGGTATCGCCTGCTCGACCGGCGCAGCGTGCTCGTCGGGCTCGCTGGAGCCTTCGCATGTGCTCTCAGCCATCGGACTCAAGCCCGAGCAGGCGCGCGCGAGCATCCGCTTCAGCCTGGGCCGCTTCAACACCTCTGAAGACATCGACACTACACTCGAAATCCTGCCCGCCGTGGTGGAACAACTGCGCTCGGTCTCGCCGCACTATCGGAAAGAAGCAGTCAGCGCTCAGCACTCAGCGGTCAGCAAAAACGGCTAGCGCGGGAAAGATGGAACCCGCGGGTCGGGGCTGAGGCGTTTCCGACCAAACCCTCCGCGCTCAGCGGTCAGCCAGAGCTGAATGCTGAAAGCTGACCGCTGAAAGCTTCCTTATGCAAATCGCTGTGGCGATGAGTGGCGGGGTCGATAGCTCGACGGCCGCCGCTCTGCTTGCTGAAAACAATTCGCCCACGACGGCCGGCGCTCCCCCGGCGGTGGTGGGGCTGACCATGCAGCTCTGGAATCAGCGTCGCCTGCCGCAATTGCTCGGCCTGGAAGCGGGTGAAGGCGGCCACGCGAGCGGACGCTGCTGCTCTCTCGACGACGTGTACGACGCGCGCGCGGTGGCGTATTTTCTGGACATTCCTTATTACGTCATCAATCTTG
>JAIQEZ010000258.1 GCA_020073545.1 Terriglobia bacterium
GACCGCTTTCAACCGCGCAGGTTTGCGAGCTAGTCGGCATTCATCCAGCTACCTTGGAGCGATGGCTGGCCTCGGGCCGGTTGAAGCCGCCGCACCCGATCAAGATCGGCGGCAGGGTATTCCGTTATTGGACCGCCCGAGACGTTGAGCGTGTTCGCAAGTTCAAGGAGAAGTTTTACTGTAAGGGCCGAGGGAGGAAGCCGAAGCCCAAGACAGATTGATTGAAGAGGCGGATGCGCCGGAGTTAGAGGCTCCGACGCACCCTGACCACAACAACCTGAGCCGTTAAACCAGAGGTTGTCATGGCTAGTCGGAATTGTAGCGCACTTCTCTTTTCCCCACAAATCCCGAGGCACACGCCTGGCACGGCGGAAGACGTCGCGTGCAATCGGAGGCTTTCATGAGCCTCTTCCGGCGCGGCGGAGTGTGGTGGTACGACTTCCAGGTGCGCGGAGTCCGCATCCGCGAGACCAGTGGCCTAACCTTGAAGTCGGAGGCAGCCCGCGCCGAAGCGATCCGCAAGGCCCAACTCATCCACTCAAACGGCAATCTGCGGGCTGAAGAGCCATCGCCAGAATTCGAACAATTCGCGCTGACAGAATTCGCACCCTGGTCAGAGAACGAGCATCGCGAACACCCTTCCACCCACCACCGCTACATGCGAAGTGTGAAAGTCCTCGTCAGGTACTTTGGCCAGAGGACTCTCGACATGATCACATCCGCCGAAGTCGAGCGATTCAAAATCGCGCGCAGCCGCGAGCGACGCAAATTCGCTACTGATGGGAGGCACGTAACGCCCGCCGCGGTGAACCGCGACTTGGCCGCTCTGCGAATCCTTTTCAATCTCGCAATCCGACTCAACAAAGCACGAACTAATCCGGTGGCTGGCGTGAAACTGCTAGCTGAACATAACCTCCACATGCGGGTGGTGTCGCCAGAGGAAGAATCTGCTTACCTCGCAGCAGCTTCGCAGCCGTTGCGAGACGTGGCGACCATCATTCTCGAAACCGGCATGCGACCGGGCGAGGTTTTTCACTTGCGAAGGGAAAACGTCAACCTCGAGATCGGTTTCTTGCAGATTCCGCGGGGTAAGACTTTATTTGCGCGGCGCACAATACCACTCACCAAACGCGCCCTCACGGTTTTCTCTCGTCGGGTGTCCGAAGCCACGACCGAGTGGGTCTTTCCATCTCGTAACGATCCAAATCGACCTATAGGCTGGCTTCGCAAAGCCCACATGGAGGCGCTCAAGCAGTCTGCAATTAACCCACCTTTTCGTCTCTACGACCTCCGCCACACGGCCCTGACCCGCATGGCCATGGCAGGAGTTGACCTTCCAACCCTTCGCGAACTCGCCGGCCACGCCAACATCCAAATGACCATGCGCTACGTGCACCCAACCCCCGAGCACAAGCGAGCAGCAATTCAAAAGCTGGAAAACTTCACTCGCGATGCCAGCGTCCTTGCCCTTCGCTATGTGTCGGCCTAGCTTTTTCCACTTCGGGAAGGTCGCCGATGGCCCCGGCTGGATTCCGCGTTCAAGGCATTGGAACAGGGCGAGAAGTTGGTTTCCGAGGCTGTAGTTATGGAAGCGGCTATAGGCCTCGTGGTGGATGAACCCTGGCTTGCGGACGGCTTCGTCAAGAAGCGCCGCCCACGAAACCATTGCCTTTTTCTCAGTCCCGCCATCACGGGACGCGCTGCTTGTCTCGGCCCGCTTGGCCGGACACGACCACGCTCGTCGCTTTTTCCGCTGTCTGCCTCGCTTTGATTTCCTCGGTCACGGTTTCTTCTCCTTTTCTGCCCTGCTTCTCGCGGGGTACTCCCGAGGCGAGTGGGGCCTGCTAACCGGGCCCAGGGCTGCTTCTTGGGAGGGGCCGAACAATCTCGCTTGATCGGTTGATTTTTCGGAGGGGCCGAAACCCGGATGGTCCCGCTAGACGGGAAAGCAGGAGCCTGCCGTGCCTCTCGGGCGCGACGCTCGGGGAGGAAAACGAGGGGCGTTCGTGACGGAATTTCCCCGCAGCGACAATGTCGGCAAAACTTTCTATGTCGCCGTCCGCAATGCGCCCTTGCTGGCGGCGATCGACTTACGCAGAACCGCTTTCACGACATTTTAGAGCTGGTTGAGCCAATTCTTGCCCAGAATCCCGCCTCGGACTACGATAACAGTTAGTCGCACTGCTCAGTTACCACGCGATTACTGCCCTGTTTTGCGGTATGATAATCGAAATTGCGGGGAACCCCGTTGATGCGTTCACGAAAATCCAACCGCTCTCCCAAAATGCCGAAGCCTTCTCCGAGTAAATCCGAATACCTGACGCGCAAGCAGATCATCGACGGCAGACTCCGCGCCGCCGGCTGGACCATAGCTCCGTTCAAGCCGGACCGGGCGCTTAACACCTACAAGAATTGCGCCATCGAGGAATATCCAACCGATAGTGGCCCGGCAGACTACGCCCTCTGCGTCGGAGGCCAGATTCTTGGTGTTATCGAGGCGAAAAAGCTCACGCTCGGCCCTCAGGAAGTGCTGCCTCAGGCGGAGCGCTATTCGCGGGGGGTGTCATCAAGCCCCTTTGACTTCAACGGCTTTCGCGTGCCATTTCTCTACTCGACGAACGGCGAAGTCATCTGGCATCACGATGTTCGCCATCCCTTAAATCGCTCGCATCAACTGACGGCATTCCACACTCCAGAAGCCCTGCGCGAATTCCTAGGGCGCAACGTTGAGGCTGTAATCGATCACTTAATCGCGCGACCCAATGACCATCCGCGTCTTCGCCCGTACCAACGCGAGGCAAACGCCGCGATAGAACAGGCTATCTTTAACCGGAAACGGCAAATGCTCGTGGCCATGGCGACAGGAACGGGAAAAACCTTCACGATGGTGAATGAGGTCTACCGGCTGATGAAGTCGGGCGTCGCAAAGCGCATCCTCTTCCTCGTGGACCGTCGCGCGCTGGCGGCCCAGGCGGTGCGAGCTTTTGCGTCGTTCGATCCGGAGCCGAACCAGAAGTTCGATAAGATTTACGAGGTCTATAGCCAGCGCTTTCACCGCGAGGACTTCGACCCGGACGAGAAGTTCGATCCCAAAGTCCTCCCGAATTCCTACCTGACGAGTCCCAGGGCGGGCCATGCGTTCGTCTACGTGTCAACCATCCAGCGCATGACCGTGAACCTCTTTGGCCGGGACACGATATTAAACCTTGGTGATGAGGCCATCGACGAGGATGCCGAACAACTCGACATCCCCATCCATGCCTTCGACCTTGTGATCGCCGATGAATGCCACCGAGGATATACCTCCTCTGAGGTGGCAATCTGGCGGAGAACCCTGGATCACTTCGACGCGATAAAAATTGGCCTCACCGCTACTCCTGCGGCACATACCACGGGATACTTCAAGGACGTGGTGTTCCGTTATGAATATGAAAGGGCGGTCCGCGAGGGCTTCCTCGTTGATTATGATGTTGTCGCGGTTAACTCAAACGTTCGCATGCAAGGCGTGTTCCTCAAAGAGGGTGAAGAAGTCGGCGTCGTGAATCCTGCAACCGGTGCGAAGCAGCTTGACCTCTTGGAGGACGAGCGGCAGTTCGACACGAGTGAGGTTGAGGAGAAGGTCACCTCTCCCGACTCGAATCTCAAGATCCTCGAAGAGGTGAAAAAGTACGCCCTGGCCCACGAAGACCAGTTCGGTCGCTTCCCCAAGACCCTCATCTTTGCGGTAAACGACCTCCCCCATACGTCTCATTCCGACCAATTAGTGGACCTGGCGCGCGACGTATTCGGGCGTGGTGACTCATTCGTGCAGAAGATCACCGGGCACGTCGACCGTCCCCTCCAACGGATTCGTGAATTTCGTAATCGACAACTCCCTGGCGTCGTCGTGACCGTGGACATGCTCTCGACCGGCGTTGATATTCCCGACCTCGAATTCATCGTCTTTCTCCGTCCGGTGAAGTCTCGTATCCTTTTTGAGCAGATGCTCGGTCGCGGCACCCGCAAAGGCGAGCATCACCCGGATAAATCCCACTTCGTGGTATTCGACTGCTTCAGCGGGACACTTCTCGAATACTTCCGGAACGCCACCGACATCACCGCAGAACCTCCCGAACCGGAGATTCGCACAATTGTGGAAGTCATCGAGGACATCTGGGAGAACCGCGACCG
>JAIQEZ010000092.1 GCA_020073545.1 Terriglobia bacterium
CCGCCCCGAGGCAATCGGGGCAGGCCCTGCACCGTATGGTACAGGGCAGGCTCCAGCGGGAATCCATTAAGGCCGACACGGTCCTTTCGGCTTAAGAGTTAACCGTGGGTTCGTCTGGACCCCGAAAAGGGGTGGAGGGTGAGTAGCCGTGGGCAAGGGCACTGTCTTTGTGCCCCGTTTCCGTGGGTTGCACGCACGGCTACTCAGGTTGCTCCCCTTTGGGGAGCTAGCCGATGGCAGCCACGGCAAATCTGTTCCTGGACTTGCAGTGGGTTCGCCGAAACCGAAAACCCGCCGCAGCGAAAGGGCCCACGGCCAGAAGAAACGTTCGCCGCAGCCCACGTTGCTTCTCAGGGATGCTCATGCTTGGACCAGGCACGGTGGATTTCCTCGGGGCCTTTATTCTCCGAATCGGAAAATGCCAGGAACAGCCAAGGTATCGGCAGATCGACGTCGCTATGGTACTTCTCGTAGTAGGCCGTGACCGCAGCCTCATAGTAACCGTGCACCTTAGAGTAACTAGGCTCACGCAGCTTGCACTTCTGAAGGGGACTATCCGCGAGGTCAAGCGTCATCTTGGGTGGCGGGCTGGCGTCGAAGTAAGCCACGCAGGCATCGCTGAAACCCCTCTGGTAGGCCCAAATATAACCTTCGGTGAACCCAAGCCTTCGTTCCGGACTCCAACTCAACCAGAGTTTCCCCTGCCCACCCGTTCTGTCCCAGACGTAATCCGGGTGGTATTGGGAAGACGAAGTTTGGGATAGAGCATCGAGCGAAGCGAGCACCAACGCCAATAACAGGATCTTTCGAAACATTGTTGACCTCTCCCTTACGCGAATAGACCTCCGTCCGAGACATCCGGACGGTTCATGGACCGATGGCTACATCAACCTGCTTGGCTGTCGCGCGGACGTAGACAGTGGTTCCAGAGACGATTGTCCCATCCGGTCCCCTGTCATAGACGGTGCATTAGTCCTGTTCCCATCAATATGGAGTGTCTGTGTCGTGGTGAAGCTCTTACCAGGTGCTGACACATGGATTTGGTCTTGAAGCGTGGGCCTGCCCTTTTCATTAGGATCAGCTAATCTCGGCTTGTCGTTGCCGCCGGTCTGTTTCTCATTCATGGTGACGAAATGCTTACCATTGGTGTCTGCATGGAAGCTGTCGTCTTCCTTCGTCTCAACTGTGTAGTTCCTGTCCCTCTGTGTAACGCCCGGGGGGAATTCCGCCGGTTTTGTCGTATCGCTAGCGACAACAATGACTAGGTTCGGCTGCCCATGCGCCGTCGGATCGCCTGCCTTCTGTTGCAGCGCAGCGTCTGTGGTGTCCGCCTTGTGCTGCGGGCAACTCGTGCCGGGCTTGCACGGAGGTGGCTGGTTCCCCTCGAGCCCGCTTGGGTCGGTGAATGTCGTGGGGTTATTGCGCACATAGGCATACATATTCCAGGTCTGGGGGTCGTCGAGGTGGACCACCTTCAATCCCCCCGGGTCGGGGCTCAGCCAGCGGCCGTTCAACGGCAGCAAAGAGTGAGCAGTGGCAAGTGGCGAGCAACCCCGCACCCCGAAACCCCGACGTTCTGAAGGTCCTCTGCTAGCCACAGGTCCCTCCTCACTCGTCACTGATTTCTTTCCCGCCTCGGGATCGTACTGCAAGCTCGCGAAGTGGATCGGACTCTGGTCCGTCGGGCTGGTGCAAATCAGGTTCATGCCGAAAGGTGTATCCCTGCACAACTCGACCGTGAGACCGGAGGCGTTGGTGCGAGCCCGTTCCATCCCCAGTCAGTCCTCCCAATTACGGGTTTTCGATTTTAGATTGTCGATTTGCTACTTTCCCCCTAGTCCCGAGCCCCTGATACCCAGCCCCTGCCCTTCGCGCCGCTCGCCGCCTGCGTCGGAGTGTTGGTGCAAGTGCTGGGATTGGCCACTCCCGAATAGTGATTGTATACCATGCAGTAATTGGCCGCGTTATTCGTCGCCGTGGACGGACGGCTGGAAGCCCGAACTGGACGATTGCGGCATGAGGTAGTACACTTCGCCCGTCATGTGTTTCTCGCGGGCGAGAATGCCGCGGAGACACGATCCTCTCACCAGGAGTCAGACCATGAAGATGAGCCTTGCTCAAGGGATCACCCGGGCCATGGGGGTGGTCATTCTCATGTTGGGTTCGGTTTCCATCGTACTCGCGCAGGACGCGGGCCTGGCGCGCACGCCTCCCATGGGCTGGAACAGTTGGAACCATTTTGCCTGCAAGGTCACGGATGCGGACGTGCGGTCCGCCGCGGATGCCATCGTCGCGAATGGCATGAAAGCCGCCGGGTACATCTACGTGAACATCGACGACTGCTGGCAGGGCAAGCGCGACGAAAAGGGAGTGTTGCATCCCAATGAGAAGTTTCCCGACATGAAAGCGCTGGCCGACTACGTTCACAGCAAAGGTTTGAAGGTTGGCATCTACTCTTCGCCGGGCCCCAAGACCTGCGCGCGTTACGAGGGCAGCTTCGGGCACGAGGAGCAGGACGCGCGCATGTATGCCGACTGGGGGATAGACTATCTGAAGTATGACTACTGCAGTTTCAAGGGCGATGTAGACGCGCAAATCGCCGCTTACGTGAAGATGCACGAGGCGCTGGTGAAGACCGGCCGGCCGATTGTCTTCAGCCTTTGCCAATACGGCATGGATCGCGTCTGGTCATGGGGGCCGACGGTCGGCGGAAATCTTTGGCGCACCACGGAGGACATCACCGACGAATACAGGAGCATGGCGTTCATTGGTTTTGGGCAGAGCGGCTTGGAGCGCTTCGCGGCGCCGGGCCATTGGAATGATCCCGACATGCTGGAAATCGGCAATGGTCACATGACGCACGACGAGTATCTGACCCACATGAGCTTGTGGTGTATCTTGGCGGCGCCGTTGCTCGCCGGAAACGATCTCGCCAAGATGACGCCCGAAACTCTGGAGATTCTGACCAATCCGGAAGTGATCGCGGTCAATCAGGACCCGGCCGGCATCCAGGGCTGGCGCGCCGCGCAGGAAGGCCCGCTGGAGGTCTGGGTGAAACCCCTCTCCGACGGAAGCAAAGCGGTCGGCCTGTTCAACCGGGGAGAATCCCTGATGCCCGTGACGGCGTACTTCCGCGATATTGGCGTGGGGGAGGCGGCGAGCGTGCGTGACCTCTGGGCGAAGCGGGACCTGGGAGTGGTGCGGGATCATTTCACCACCCAGGTTCCAAAGCATGGCGTGGTGCTGGTGAAAGTGAAATGAGAGGCCCGGGAGGAATCGCCTGCCCCCGGAGACCTCAGGACGGATGATGATGGATAACACCGCCTCGCGGGAGCAGAAGAAGCCTTTGGCCGGTACGTGTCACCACCAGTGGCAGGACCGGGAAAGCCCTTATGCGGTCGCGCAACTTTGCGCAGTCTGCAGGCTGTTTCGGTACAAAACCAGTGTGAGGGCGGATTGGGAATATCGCGCGCCCATTCCGTTCGGGCAGGTGCCGAGAGAATAAGGGTGGCGCCGTTTTTGCGTCCAACCCTGTCAGAGATCGTGAAAGACCGAAGGCGGCGCGCCCGGGGTGGGTGGCCAATGGCAGGAAGGCCAATTTTCCGCGGTTGAGATGAGCTTCCACCGAGAATCCAGGTCTGACATGGATTCCGCGGGCCTGCGCATCGGCTGCTGTGGTTTACCCTTGAGCCTCAGCCGTTATGTGAGGATCTTTCGCGTCGTCGAAGTGCAGCGGACCTTTTATCAGCCGCCGCTCGCTCGGACGCTGGAGAAGTGGCTTGCGCAAGTCCCATCTGAGTTTGAATTCACCCTCAAGGCCTGGCAGTTGATCACCCACGAGGCTACGAGTCCAACCTATCGCCGGCTGCGGGAAAAGCTGAGTGACCGGGAGAAACACGAAGTCGGAGCGTTCCGGCGGAGTGCGCCCGTCCTGCGCGCCTGGGAGCGCACGCTCGAGTGCGCGCGCATTTTGGGGAGCAGGGTGATTCTCCTGCAGTGCCCGGCGCGCTTCGGGCCGACGCAGGAGAACAAGGGCAATTTAAGATCCTTCCTCCGCAAGATTCGCTGCGACACACGTTCTAGATCTCAGGTGGAACCACTGGATCTCGTTTGGGAGCCGCGCGGGGAATGGAAGGCGGAAGGGGTGAAGGAGCTTTGTGAAGAACTCAACCTCGTGCACGGCGTGGACCCGTTCCTGCAGGCGCCCGTGGCCGCGGGTGCGGGTTGTTTCCGGCTGCATGGCCGCGGCGGGTGCCGTTCATCGGTATAGCGATGCGGAGCTCGAGAAATTACGCGCCAAAGCGCGGGCCTGGAGTCCTTGCTACGTCCTTTTCAACAACCTCTCGATGCGGGAGGACGCACAGAGGTTCCAGAAACTGGCGGCGTGAGTGAGGCGGGCGCCGACTAGGCTCCGGCCAGCCAGGAATTTGCCCGCGAACCGGTCCAGGAGTACACTTCTAGGTTCTGAGACCTCCGTGATGCACGCTGCAAGCGTCAAAGGGAGATTCCCGCGGGCCATGGAGTTGGCCCCTGGGATTAGTCTTTCGAGTGGAATCTATACCACCCTCAAGCCGGGGGGCTGCGAGCCGATATTCTTTGTGGTAGCTCGTGGTATACTCTGGCGAAGCCAAGGTCCATAGGGAGCCGCATGAAGACCTGCCCAACGTGCCAAGGAAGCTATCCAAACAATTTCGCCATCTGCCCGCAGGATGGCAGTCCGCTAACGGACACCGGCACCTGGTCGGAAGGGAGCATTATCCGCGGGAAATACCGCTTGCTGACGAAGGTGGGGCAGGGCGGCATGGGCGCTGTTTACAAGGCGCTGCACTTGGCGTTTGACGAACTGCGGGCGCTGAAAGTGATCGCGCCGGAGCTGCTCAGCGACGAGCTCTTCGTGAAGCGGTTCAAGCACGAAGCCGTGATCACCCGCAAGCTTCAGCATCCCAACGCGGTGCGGGTGGACGACATCGACGAGGCTGAAGACGGGCGGCCGTTCATCGTCATGGAGTTCATCGAGGGACAAAGCCTGAAGCAGCTCATCCGCGAAGAGGGGCCGCTGCCCGTGCAGCGCGTCTGCATCATCATCAAGCAAGCCGCGGCGGCGCTGGATGCGGCGCACCGGCTGGGCATGGTTCATCGCGACATCAAACCGGATAATATTGCCCTCGTGGACAGGCCCGAGGGCGAGATGGTCAAGGTTCTCGACTTCGGAATCGCCAAAGTGAAAGAAGCGCGCATGGGCGAGAGCGCCGGGATGACCTTGACGGGCACAGGGGTGGTGATCGGCACGCCGCAGTACATGTCTCCCGAGCAGGCCATGGGGAAACGCGGAGACGAGCTGGACGGCCGCGCGGACCTTTACTCGCTGGGCATTGTGATGTACCAGATGCTGACCGCCGACCTGCCTTTCAAGGCCGACACGACGATGGAGATGCTGCTGGCGCACATGCAGAAGCCGCCCGCGCCCATCTCCGTGGTGCACCCGGAACTGCAGGTGCCGGAGCCCGTGGCTGCCCTGACCATGCGCCTGCTCGAAAAGAACCGCGACATGCGGCCGGCTTCCGCCCGGGTGCTGATCCAGGAGATCGAGAAAGCCGAAAAGGAAATGGCGAACGTCGGCAAGACGCGCATCATGACCGCCGAAGAAGTGAGGGCGGACGATGCCGGCCGCGCGGCGGTTGGCGGCGACCGGGCGGCAGCCGGAGGCGCGATCCCTCCGCGCCCGCAGCCTCGGCCGGTCGAGCCGGCAAAGGTGGCTCCCAGACCGCAGCCTCAGCCCGTGCCGCATCCCTCGCCACGGCCCAAACCCCCCGAATCGCGCTGGGGGATGTGGGTGGCGTTGATAGTCCTGGTCGTGGGACTGGGCGGCGGGGGATTGTATATCTTCTTCCGGTCGCCTGCTCCCCAGCCGCCTGGCCCCACCGGGACTTTGACCGCAACGCTGACCGCGGAACCGACCACCGTTGAGAGAGGCCAGTCCGTCATGTTGCACTGGTCTTCGCAGAACGCCACCGACCTGGACTTGGAACCGGGAGTGGGTAAGGTCCAGGCGCGGGGTTCCACGTCTGTCACCCCGGAGGACTCGACCACGTACACCCTGACCGCTACCGGTCGGGGCGGAACGCAGGATGCCTCGGCCCACGTCAGCGTAACGATCCCCCCAACGCCGCTACCGCCGCCTCCTGCTCCCGTTCCCTCCGACGAGAGGTTTACTACTAAGAAGAAAGAACCTAAGCGCATGCCGGAACCCAAACCATCCGAGCCGGTACGCGTCGACTTGGCAAGGGTCAAGTCGGCGATCACTCAGGGTGATTTCTTCTTGAAACGTGGCGAGTACGACTCGGCGATCAATGCCTACCAGGAAGGACTAAACCTGGATCCTTCCAACCAGCAACTGCGCGACAAGCTTGAGCAGACCAAGAAAGCCAGGGATATTGAGAGGAGAGTTCTGCAGTAGGAGCGCCCAGCGCGGCATCACGTAGCCTGCGGCCCGGTAGGATTTTGAATTCCGCTGGGGCCTCCCGCGGGCAACCCTTGACGACGTCTTCCGATAGCGTTATAAGAAAGCGAGATTTATCGCAGGTGCCACTCGCATGCCTCCTGATGGACAAGCTAAGCACTTCAGTAAGGCTCTGGCCTTCCTGTTAATCCTAGTCGCGACCCTCGCGATCTGCCCTTCTTCTGCGAACTCCCAAAAGCCAGGCAAATCACTCTCCAAGCAGGACGTGCTCGACCTGCTGACGGGTGACGTGCCGGGTGAGCGGGTGGCAGCGATCGCCCAAGAAAGGGGCATCTCCTTTGAAATGACCGCCGCCGCGGAGAAGGAGATCCGTGCGGCAGGCGGGTCGGATGAGCTGATTCGGGTGCTGCGGGGACTTGCGCCACGGGCCCCCTCCGCACCCAGCCGGTCGCCCCGAACCTCGCCGGCCGCCGTCTCTCCACCTGTGCTGATGATTCAGTCAAGTCCCGGGGAGAGCCAGGTTTACGTCGACGATGAGCCGATGGGATCGACCGGCCAGGCAGGTAGGCTAAAATTGACGCGGCTTTCGCCCGGAGAGCACCACGTGCGGATCTCGCTGAGCGGCTACCAGGACCACGAAGAAACGGTGGCGCTGACGGGAGGACATACCGCCACCGTGGCGGCAAGGCTCCAGGCGACCGCGCCGCCTCCCACCTACAATCCGCCGCAGCGTCCTGCGGAGGTGGAGACTCCCACCGTGAGCTCGGGCCAAGCCGGATACCTTGGCGTGGAACCCATGGCGCAACAGCCGGCGGGCGCCCGGGGCGTGGTGATTTCCGGCGCCGCACCCGGCAGCCCGGCGGAGCAGGCAGGAATAAAAACCTACGATACGATCCTGGCGGTCGGCGGGCGGCCGGTGAAGACTCCGCAGGAACTCATGTCGATGCTGGGCGGGCATCAAGCAGGCGAAATCGTGCCGGTGACTTGGTATAACGGATCAACAAACGTAACCCAGAGGATCCGGCTCGCAGCGCGGCCCACCCAACCCCAAGCGGAGGCGGCGACGCCGTCTTATCCTCCCTCCCTCACCAACATGCCTCATACCGGGTTCGTTTCATTCCCGGTGGCGCACGATCACGGACAGAGCGGGAGCAATTACTGCGTCGGCGTGATGTCGATCGGGAATGGAGTCATCTACTTCAAGAGTACGAACGGGCCTCACACCTTCGAAATACCGCTCAACACCGTCAAAGAGGCCCACCGGAATGCGGTGTACCTATCGGCACTAGGCGCATTTCACATCCGCCTGAACAAGGGAACCAATTACAACTTCGTGGTCATCAACCAGTATGGCCAGTACCAGCCACCGGATGCGATTCTGACCGCCATCGAGCAAGCGATGGGCAAGTAAAGACGCTCGTCACCAGCTCAGCTCTGGAGTTCTCCCGCCCCCGCCGATTCCCCGAAAACTCCTCTTCCGGCCGGCCGCCTGGTCTGCCCGCCCGCTAATACCTTGCAATTCCTGGCTGGCAGGGGCTATACTTTAGTTGGCGAACGCACAAAGTGGGCGAAAGCCCACTTTTTTGTTAGGCCACAATCGGTTGGGTCTGCCTGTCCGCGGACTCGCCAGCGGATGGGAGTGCGCGGTCGCTGGGATACATGGTTGACCTAGAAAGAATTCGGGCGATGGCGGAGCGGGTTGCGACCTCCGAAGGTCTGACCCTTGTGGACGTGGAGCTCAAAGGGGGCCGCAGCAATTCCCTCTTACGAGTCTTCATCGACAAGCCTGTGGGGGTCTCGCACGCCGACTGTCAATTGGTAAGTGAACAGCTCAGCGCGGTCCTGGACGTGGAAGACCCGTTCCTGGGCAAATACACGCTCGAGGTTTCATCTCCGGGGCTTGACAGGAAGCTCTCCAAGCCGAGCGACTTTACTTATTTTGTCGGGCGGCGCGCCCGCTTGGTAGTACGGGAAGCAATCGAGAATCAGAGGGTTTTTGAGGGGCGCCTGGCGGGTTTTGAAAACGGCCGGGTTCGATTGGACTTGGGTGAACGTGGCCTGCAAGAACTCGATCTCACGAATATTCGGAAAGCCCAGTTGGTGGTTGAACTCTAACTGCCGCGGCACTGGGGATCCTGGACAAGAGCTTCGAGGTAGAAGCCCGCTATCGCCCCGCATTGGCCACGGGAAATCGCGGCATCGGTTGCTGTAGCCGGCATCCCGGGAGTTCTGCTGAGGTGACAAGCTCGTGACGACCAGTCTTTTGTACCAAACGATTGACCAGTTAAGCCGCGAGAAAAATATCGATGCGCAGATAATCATCTCGGCGGTGGAAGACGCTATTCTTGTGGCCGCGCGGAAGTACTACAAGACCACCGAAGACCTCCAGTCACATTTCAACAAAGAGACCGGCCAGGTGGAAGTCCACGCTGTGAAGAAGGTCGTCGAGGATGTGCAGGACCCCGATCATGAGATCAACCTGAAGGATGCGCGCACGTACGACCCGGAGGTAGCCGTCGAGGGCGAGGTGAGAATTCCCAAGCCTACGGATGTGCTCGGCCGCATCGCGGCCCAAGCCGCCAAGCAAGTAATCTTTCAGAAGGTGCGGGAGGCCGAGCGCGATACGGTCTACGCGGAATACAACCAGCGCGTCGGCGAACTGGTAAACTGCACCGTGAAGCGCATGGAAGGGCCGGACGTGATCGTGGATTTGGGGCGCACGGAAGCGCGCATGCCGCGCAAGGAGCAGTCGCGCCTGGAGACCTATCAGATCGGCGACCGCATTCGCGGCGTGATTAAGGAGGTCGATCGCGCCGCCCGCGGGCCGCAGGTAATCGTCTCGCGCGCGGACGGGCTTTTGGTGCAGAAACTCTTCGAGATGGAAGTGCCCGAAATCTACGATGGCACGGTGGTCATCAAAGCCATCGCGCGGGAGGCCGGGGAGCGAACCAAGGTAGCTGTCTATTCCAAGGATCCGGACGTGGACTGTGTGGGCGCGTGCGTCGGCATGAAGGGCATGCGCGTGCAGTCGATCATCCGCGAGTTACGCGGTGAGAAAATCGACATTATCGAATACCACGAAGACCCCCTGGTTTTCGCGGCCAACGCTCTCAGCCCGGCGAAAATTAACCACGTCTCCGCCCTCGATGTGGAGGACAAACACCTGGAGGTGATTGTCGACGATTCCCAGTTATCTCTAGCCATCGGCAAGAAAGGCCAAAACGTGCGGCTGGCGGCGAAGCTCTTGGCCTGGCACATCGACATCAAGAGTGAGGAGGAAAAGCGGCAGGAGATCGAATCCCAAATGGCCGCCATGGCCCTGCGCGGTGCTCCCATCTCCGAGTTGAAGGGGTTGGGCGATAAAACACTGCAAAAGCTGCGCGACCACGGCGTCGAGACCGTCGAGCAATTGGCTCAAATGACTCCCGAAGACCTGACGCAGATTCAAGGGATTGGGGAGAAAACCGTGGATCGAATCCGTCGCGTGGTCACGGATTACTTCGAGCGTGACCAGTCCGCAGAAGCCTCGGCTTCTGAGGAAACGGAAGTTGCGGCGGACCTTCAGGAGCCCGCGGGAGCTACGACCCCCGAAGGCACTGAACCCCCCGCGACAGAGGAAGCGGCGGCAGGCCCCTCGGCCGAGGTATCTGCTCCCGAGGAAACAATCGGAATTGAGGAGACAACTGAGCCCGAAGCGGCCGCGGAGAGCGTCTCGGTCCCCGAGGAACCCTCCGATAGGGTCGCGCCAACCACGGAAATCGAGGGAACGGAGCCTTCGGGCGAGCGTGAAACGAAAAGTCAGGATGAGCCCGTCGTGCCCGGAGAAGGAGGTGGAGAAGCATGAAGTAAGGCTGCCAGAGCTTTGATAGAACCGGCCTGCAGATTTCAACCGCCCAGCGTTTGGGCAGAGGTAAGGGAGAAAAGAACCAAGCATGGGAAAGATAAGGATCAACGAACTGGCGCGTGAACTGGAAGTCAAGAGCAATCTGATCCTGGAGTATTTGGTCGAGATTGGTACCCAGGAGAAGAAATCCCATTCCAGCGCGCTCGAAGACGATCTTGCCGACAAGATCCGGGCACACTTCCACGCCGAGGGTGAGCCCACCGAGAAGGCTCGCGAAGTCCCTGCTGCTCCCGAGCCTCCTACACCCGCTGCCGAAGCGCCACATGCGCCTCCCGTGCTGGACCTCAAGAAACTGCACGAGCTCAAGCCAGAGTTTCACCCACTCACCCGCTCGATCGCCGAAATCAAGGCGGCGGCCCGTAAGGCGGTTGTGGCTCCTCCACCCCCGCGGCCCCCTGCAGGGCCGCCTTCTGCGACAGGACCTGTGACCGCGCCCGTTGCAATGAAGCCCGTGCCCGGCCTCGAGCGTCCCGCGGAAAGGCCCATGCCAGGCGCGGCGGTGTTGGCGTCCGGTGCTGCGGGTGCTCCCTTGGCAGGCGGTGGCCGACCCGCGGCGGGACGGGCCGTACCTGGGGTATTGTCGGCGAAAGGCGGCGCCGAAGCTCCCGCTGTCCCTGTCGCGCGCGCTGGTGCGGGAACGGAAACATCTGTTGCGGGTAAAGCCCTGGAGATTCCTCCGCCCCCTCCCCCGGCTGGCCATCCGAAGGGGATGCGCCCGTCCCGGTCGGGCCGGCACGCCGATCCTCATGCCCACCAACCGATTTACCCTCAGGCCGTGATGCCGAAACCCGCTCCGGCTCGACCCCTTGCTCCGCGTCGCCCCGGCGAGGCGCGTCCTATGCATCCGACCTCGGCGCGCCCGGGGGGTGCTGGCGGCGCAGTGGCAACGGGAGGAGTTCCCGGGATTCGGCCACCGGGTGGCAGGCCCGCAGCGCCGCACTTACGACGAACTGCTGCGGCGCCTTCCATGCCGTTTCCCCGGCCGGCGATTCCGGAAGAGATTCCGATCACGCGGAAGATCACCATCAGCGAAGGAATCGCCATCAAGGAGCTTTCTGAAAAGCTCGAGACGCGCGCCAAAGACGTGATCAAGCGGCTTCTGGACAAAGGGATCTTCGCTACCATTAACCAGACTCTCGACGGCCAGACGGCTGTTGAAATCGCCCGCAATTTCGGTGCGGAGGCGACGATCGTCAGCTACGAGGAAGAAGTCCTGCAGGAGGTCGAGGAGACGGACCGGTCGGAGGACCTCAAACCACGCGCCCCCGTCGTGACGGTCATGGGTCACGTCGATCACGGAAAGACCTCGCTCCTGGATGCCCTGCGGGAAACGAACGTGGCCGCGCACGAAGCCGGCGGCATCACGCAGAGCATCGGTGCTTACCAGGTGGTGGGACAGGGACGGAAAGTGACTTTTATCGATACGCCCGGTCACGAAGCCTTCACCTTGATGCGTGCGCGCGGCGCCCGCGTGACGGATGTGGTCGTGCTGGTGGTGGCGGCGGATGACGGCGTCATGCCCCAAACGCTTGAAGCCATCAATCACGCGCGGGCCGCAAAAGTCCCGATCGTTGTCGCCATTAATAAAATTGACAAGCCCGAAGCCCAGCCGGAGCGCGTCAAGCGCCAGTTGGCCGACCACGACTTGATGCCCGAAGAATGGGGTGGGCAGACCGTGACGGTCGAGGTCTCCGCCAAGCAACGCAAAAACCTCGAACTGCTGCTCGAAATGATCTTGCTGGTCTCCGATCTGCAAGGTCTGAAGGCGAACCCCCAGCGGCTGGCGACGGGGACAGTCGTGGAAGCCAAGCTCGATCGCGGTCGCGGCCCGGTTGCCAGCGTGCTGGTCCAGAACGGGACGCTGCGCGTCGGGGACTCTTTCATTGTCGGGGCAATCTACGGCAAGGTGCGAGCCCTGTTTGACGACCACGGGCGGCCGGTGATTGAGGCTCCTCCCTCGGCTCCCGCGGAAGTTCTGGGCCTGGAAGATGTCCCCCAGGCTGGGGATCGCCTCCAGGTGATCGAGGACACGCTCAAAGCGCGGCAGATCGCGCTGCATCGACAGGCTAAGCTGCGTGAGGCGGCCTTGGCCAAAACCGCACGCCTCACCCTCGAACAGTTGCATCAGCAACTGGCGGCGGGCGATGTCAAGGAGTTGCCGCTCATCATCAAGGCCGACGTGCAAGGTTCAGTGGAGGTCCTCTCCGAAACCTTGACCAAGCTGAGCACGGAAAGGGTGAAGATCAAGGTGATCCATGCGGGGGCGGGCGCCATCACAGAGTCGGATGTGCTGCTGGCTTCGGCTTCCAATGCCGTTATCATTGGTTTCAGCGTCCGTCCGGAACGCAAAGCCACGGAGCTGGCGCAGCTCGAAAACGTCGACATCCGCCTGCACACCGTTATTTACAACGTCACCGAGGAAATCAAGAAAGCCATGGTGGGCTTGCTGGCCATCACTTACAAGGAAACTTCGCTGGGGCGCGCCGACGTTCGCGATACTTTCCGAATAACCAAAGTCGGGACGGTGGCCGGGTGCTATATCCAGGACGGCAGGGTCACGCGCGAAGCTCAGGTCCGCCTGCTGCGCGACAATGTGGTCGTGTACGAGGGCAAGGTCCGGTCCCTGCGGCGTTTCAAGGATGACGTGGCGGAAGTGAAATCCGGGATGGAGTGCGGGATCTCGCTCGAGAACTTCAATGACGTCAAGGTCGGTGACGTGATTGAAGCCTACGTCAAGGAGAGGGTGGCTGAGCCTGCCATAGCCTGAGAATCCTCGCCGGCGGAGGGCCAACGCGATGCCGGTCGGTGTGTTAACCCTGGAAATCCTGCTCCCCTACGCGCACTCACTTAAAGAAAAGCGTGCGGTTCTGCGCAAGCTGCGGGACCGCCTCCGAGCGCGGTTTAACGTGGCCGTGGCCGAGCTCGACCATCAGGACGTGTGGCAGCACGCCACGCTGGGTGTGGTTTCGATTTCCGATAGCCAGACTCTGTTGGAATCGGTGTTTCGACAGGTCTTGGCGGAATCTGAAAAGATCCTGGGCGAGGACGTGGCCAACCACACGGTGGATTTTTTTTAGCCCAGACGAGGCCAAAAACGTAGCATGGCCAACCTGCCCCGATCCAACGGGGTCCTGCCCATGCGCACGGCCAGGATGGCCGTGCTACGTGAATGCCTGCCAGGTACAATCCATGAGCACGCCGGGACGCCGGACGGAACGGCTGGCCCATCAGATTCGCGTGGAGCTGGCGGAATTATTCACCCGGGAGCTGAAAGATCCGCGCATCGGGTTTGCCACTGTGACACGCGTGGAGTTGAGCCCGGACCTGCATCACGCCCGGGTGCTTGTCTCGGTGCTGGGGAGTCCCGAGGAGCAGGCGGGAACGATGGAAGGGCTGTCCTCGGCGGCGGGATTCATTCGCCACGAAATCGGCCATCGACTGGCGCTGCGGCGCGTTCCCGAGCTGACCTTCCTCCTGGACCACGGCGCCGAAGAGGGCGAGAAGATCGAAATGCTCCTGCGAAAAATCCACGAGGACAGCGTGCCGTCGGAGTGAGAGTTATCTCCTTCACTTGCCAATGACCAGCCCTACGCCTACCAGACCCGAAATCTCCGGAGTGCTCATTATCGACAAGCCCGCGGGCATTACTTCGCATGACGTCGTGGCGCGCGTACGGAAAATCCTGGGCACGCGGCAGGTCGGTCACTTCGGAACCCTCGATCCCTTCGCCACCGGCGTGCTGCCGGTATCCGCCGGCAAGGCCACACGCTTCGCGCAGTTCTACTTGAAATCCCGGAAGGCCTACGAGGGTAAGATTCGTTTTGGCTTCTCGACCGATACCTACGACGCCACGGGAAAACCCTCGTCCGACGTCACCTCGGTCTCACTGGATCCGCGAGTTCTGGAGGAGCTCTTTCCCGATTTTACCGGCCGGCTGATGCAGACCCCCCCACCTTATTCCGCCAAGCGCGTAGGAGGCGTACGCGCCTACGAGCTGGCGCGGCAGCAGAAGCCCGTGAACCTGGCGCCTGCGGAAGTGGAGATCTACGCGCTGGAGCTCTTGGGCGTGGAGGGTGAGCAAGTGCGGTTTGCGGTGGAGTGCTCCGGCGGGACGTACGTTCGCTCGCTCGCCCATGACCTGGGCCAGAAGCTGGGCTGCGGCGGGCACCTTGCCGGACTGCGCCGCACCGCCGTGGCGGAATTCAAGGAGAGTCGCGCCGTCACGTTGGAACGGCTGCAAGAGGCTGTCCAACAGGGGAAGCTGGAATCCTGTATCGTTTGGCTCGAAGCGCTTTTGCCGGATTGTCCTGAGCTCGTAGTACACGGCCGCGAAGAGGCCGCGGTGCGTCATGGACACCACTTTGAGCTTGCCCAAGCGCTGCGACCGGGCCGCGGCGAGGCGGCGGGTCGGTCGCCGGTCGCTACCCTCCTCAAGATCCTCAATCCCGAACACCGCCTGATCGCCGTCGCGCGACACGTTTCAGGCGGCGTTTATCATCCCAATCTGGTACTGGCCTAGCGCGGATTTCTCACCACGCTCTGCTGCTTTGCGTCCGGCGGTCGGGAGGGCGGGGTTTTAACCCCGCCGAACGCGCGGTTTCCAATCCTCTGCTCGTCTCGCGCCCCGCGCAACTCTTTCCGACAAACTGCGCGGGGCATGAGACGAGGAAACAATTACGAGCATCGTGTAACGGCGGGGCCAAAGAGTCTGTGTGAAAACTCGGTTTTTCGGCCTTTTCCACAATGCAAGTCATTGAATCTCCGTTCGCGAAAGCGTGAAATCTGAGGTTTTCACACAGGCTCTAAACCCCGCCCTCCCTCGTCCGTGGTGAGAAATTCGGGCGAACCGGGCGTCTATCACTTCCTCTGCCAAACCTGGGCGTCATCGCCGAAGGTTCTGACGACGAAGTAGTTCTTCCTCATGTATGCCCGCAGTGGGCCGAGCGGATCGCTTCCTTGGTTGCCTGACGGAGGCACATCGAGCTCGACGGGCCAAATGATGTATTCAACCTTCTGTTGGCCCAGTGTGCTGAGCAGTGCACTTACCTGCTCCGGTCGCGTGTAAGCGCTGAGGGTCAGAAAGGGCACCGGGGCCGGGTCTAGTAGCTTGAGCAGAAAATAGGCGTTCCCGTTGCCTGCATCCAGTACGTATTGGTGCGGGGAGGTGCGGCGTAAGAGCCATCGATACTTTTCGTAGCGGTCGGTATCTACAACGGCCACGCGACCAGTCGGCGTCTGGAGGGGCCCTTGTGCACTCAACTGCGTGATCATAGGTGTGACGATTCCGGTCCCAATGGATACACCCCACAGCGTCCATCTTGCCATCCGCTTTAGCTTGCCGGGCGCGTCCAGAAACCAGGCGAGCAGGATCAAGCCCGGGAGTGCGGACGAAGCCACTCTGAACCAGTTGGGGGCCGAGGCGATGGAAACGAAGAAGGCCAAGCCCATCAGGTTAATCAGCATCAGACGGCTTGACAGAGGCTGCGGGTCCCTCTCTCGACTGCGCCACCAACGGACGAGAAACAGCAGGTAGACGAGCGGGGCGAGCAAATAGATGAAAAGCCAGACGGCCAGGGCAGGTATGCTCAGCAGGAGCGAACCGAAGACCGGTATATCCACCATGTACACACTCAGATTGTTGCGGTGGAAAAAACTGTAGTACTTGGCGACGAAGCCGAAGGTGCAGTAAGCAAAGTTCGCCCAACCCGCCTTCCAAACGAAGCCCGCAAGGAACAAGACGGTCACTACGCCGAAGCCCGCAAACAGGCCCAGCACTCGCTTCATCCACCAACCATGACCCAGCCTCTGCCTGTGACCTTCCCACAACAGGAAGGCGGCGAGCGCACAAACTGCCGGCACCCCGCGCGACTGGGTAAAACAGGTTGCGATCCCGCAAAGCGTGCCTGCCAAGACTACTCTCACGGGGCGGCGGTCCTCGAGCAGAACAGCCACTGCCCCCATGCAAGCCAGAATGCTAAACCAGTGGTGAGTGTCATCGAGGGCGTTGCCGATCGCCAGCGTAAGGTACACCACGCCGGGGAGGAAAATGGATGGGCCGCTGACCACACGCCGGGCAATCTGTACGCTCAGTTGGGTCAGGCCGAGACCCACGCAAACCAGCGTCGCTGCGGGGATCCACGCCCGCATGCCGAAGACCCCAAGTAGAAGGAAGTTGAGAGCCGGCATTCCCGGAAAGGTCAGCTCAGAAAAATCACGATAAATCACCTCGCCCCGCAGCATGCGCGCTGCGTCCAACAGGAAGAAGGGGGCGTTGTCCCCCTGGTAGATGGGAACGCAAGGCAGGAGGAAGGTCTGAAGGTAGAGGAAGCAGAGACTCGCAAGAAGCAGGCAGGCGGCTTGTTTCTTGGGCATGCCGTGATCCTCAGAGGGGTCCTGCACCAGTCATTGGAAGGCCCGTCCTACTTCGAGAGGTAAGCCCTGTTTCCCTCCCGCTCATCCAGTACACGCCCAATAGCCTCGGCGGCGTCGCGTGCGGCGTGAGGGTGCGCCTGCCGCCAAGCGTTGCTGCGTAGCCGTTCGAGTTCTTCCGTGTGTGTGAGCAGGTGGTTGATCCGGGCTGCGAGCTCGCCCGGGCGCTTCACCCAGAAGCCGGTTTGCCACTTTTTCTCTATCAACTCGCAGATGCGGCGTTCATTGCCGGGGGGGGCATCGAACACCAGCATGGGCAACCCGGAGTTGAGAGCCTCCGCCACGCTGCCGCCGCCGGCGCGGCTAACGAGCAAGTCGGCTGCAGCCATCCACTCATGCATGTTGTCCACCCAGGTCAGAACGCGTGTGTGCGGCATCCCTGCGGATAGCCGCAGCAGTTCTTTTCGCAGGTTCTCGTCACGCCGGGCGATCAAAACCGCTTGGACCGGCCGCTGAATCTTGTGGAGTTCACCCAAAACCTGCCGTGGCTTCCGGCTTCCAGTGCCGCCAAAGTTGACCAGGAGCACCGGGAGGTCCCGCTCAAGTCCAAGTCTCTCGCGCGCGGTTGCCTTGTCAGGGCACGAGCTGAACGCTGGGGCCACGGGCATTCCGCATTCGAGAATTTTCTCTGGCGGCACGCCCGCGCTTTTCACTTGCTCGGCGATTTCTCCGGGGGATGCTATGAACAGATCAACCTCCGGCTGTGCCCACGGCCGGTCGAAGTCCAGTGTGCCCACACCAATGAGGAAGTAGGGCGCTTTGAATTGGCGCTTGTGCAAGATTGCGAACTCGCCCAAGCCGACTTCGGTGGCGATGACGACATCGGGCGCAAAGGCTTCCATGAACCGAAACAGCCCTCGTGCACCCCACCGATACAGCCACCGGGGCCCCGTGGAATCGCCCTGATGCTGATGGTTTTCGATGTATTCCCAGAGCCCGGGCCAGTATTTGAGGGGGATCTCAAAGGAATTGTAGTAGGCCCGGAACCACGACGCGCAATGCGCCAGGGCATCCACAACCTCCACTTGGAGGTTCGGCCGCAACTGAAGAAGGGCCTGTTCGAGTGCTCGCGCAACCCGCACGTGGCTTGATCCATGGTGGACGGTGAGAATAAGGATGCGTGGCTGCCGCCTGTCAACCGACCCCGTCATTGCGATGGCAGATTACCAGCGACTGCGGGCAGGCGCAAGGCCGCTTTCCTCGCCAGGAGACCCAGATTTGCCAGTTTTCGGATCGCACTACTTTACATTCTGCGCGTGACCGCTTAACATCGCCGATCACACTTATGGACCTGCTGATACTGGGCGCCGGGATGGGAATTGTAGGAGGATTGCTCCCCAGCCCACTGTACATGATTTCACTCACGCAGGTGGCGCTGGGCCGCTGGCTTCGCGCCGTCTTCGTCATAATCGTGCCGCCGCTGGTGGTTGACGGCGTCCTGTTGTTCGTAACCTTTTTCTTCTATCGCCTCATCCCTCCCGGCATCGCGCACTACGTTGCTTACGTGGGCGGGGTGGTTTTGATAAGCTTTGCGACTTATTCACTCTGGGAATCTCGCCACAAGACTCAGCAGGAGATGGCAGGCTCCGCGACGCTCACCTATGCCAGTGTCTCCGTGGCTACACTGGCGGAGGTGGGGGCGCCGGGCACGTGGGTTTATTGGCTCACGATTGCCGGGCCCATCCTCGCCGAAGGCCGCCAGCACGGCTACTGGCACGTGGTACCATTCTTCGTCGGGGGCGCGGTGGGCTTTTACGGCGCCGGGGTGGTTTCCGTGTGGCTGATGGCCTGGGGCGCGGGCCTCCACAAGAGTTTCAAGCAGCATCTCTTCCTGGTCGCGAACATCCTGCTGCTGATTATGGGGATTTCCTACCTCGTGCGCGCCTACCTGGGGCGGTAGAACAGGTGTCAGGTTTCAGGTGTTAGGTGTTAGGGAAGACCTCAAACCCAACACCCGCAACCTAACACCTGGCGCCTGACACCTTGCATCACGGCGTCGTCAGCACCTTCACGTCGTACGGGAGAACCTGCACGTCCATCGGTTCCGTCCTGCCGGTCAAGGCGTTATGGTAGGCCTGATCGAGCGGCACCGTTTGCGGATTGCTCGTGTAGTTCAGCACGAAGAGGATCTTCGTACCGGCCTTTTGGCGCGCGGCTACCTCTACCCCCTGCGGGAGCTTGGCGTTCAGCGGCAGTGCGTTCTTCTGTGCAGCGCGGGCAATCAGGCGGTCATAGAAAAAGGGCGAGGTCGATCCGGTACCGACGTAGTACACCAAGCCTTTCCCCACGCTGTTTTCGGTGACGGCCGCCTTGCCGGCGTAGTAGCCCTTGCCGTAAGTCGCCACGACTTTCGCCGTGGTGGGTTCGAGGATATCGGACCAGACGCGCGCGGGGAAACGCGACTCACCGGGTCCCACCACTTCCTGTGCCTCATTGAGCTGCGGATCGAATTCGTGGATGGCCACACCGGCGAGTTCGGCGAACGCTCAGGGGAGGGTCCGGTTGGTTACCACGTTGTGCTCGTCTTTCACCCCTGAGCGAAAGGTGAGGATCAGTGTCCCACCGTTCGTGACGAAGGCGCCGAGCTTGTCGGCCAGGGTTTGATCCGTCACGAACAGCGCGGGCGCCGCGACCACTCGATAAGCGGAAATGTCACTCTGCGGGAATGCCACGTCCACGCTGATGCCCGCCCTGCGGAAGGCGTCGTAGAAGTCGTGGAGCTGCCGGTCGTAGTGGAAGTCTTCGACCAGTGGTTGGATCTCAAATGCCCAACGCGAATCGGGAGAAACCAGCACGGCGACCGGGGACACGACCTTCGAGCCGTGCAGAAGTTCCGTGAGCTGCCCCAATTCCTTTCCGGTCCGCGCTACAACCTGGAAGCGGGAATTGCGGTAGCTATCCTGATCCAGGATTCCTTGCCAGTATTGTTCCGTGCCGTAGCGAGAAGTTCGCCAGCGGAAGTAGCAGACGCCGTCCGCACCGTGCGCCACGGATTGGTAGGCCCACACGCGATAGAGTTCAGGTGGGGCCTGTCGTCCCCAGAAGACCGACCAGCCGGGTAGGCCACCTTCCTGCTCCATCATTATGTAATTCTGGTTGTCCTTCGATCCGCGCATCAGGTCGTGCGCCAGCCCGGGCCCGGCATACTGCGCGTAGTCCTTCTCGAACATCGGATAGTTGTCCCAGGCGACGAAGTCGAGTGACCGATTCAAGTCGTAGTAGTCAACTCCTGAATACATGCCCATTTCGTTGTGGGTGATGGCTTGGCGGGGGGCCATCTCGCGGAGAATCGCCGTCTGGATGTCGAGGTACTCGTGCGTCGAGTCGCTCTGAAAGCGGTCGAAATCGAGCGCCAGGCTGGGGTTGTGGGCGTTGAAGAGCGTATTCCAGGGCAGCGGAATTTCCGACCAAGCTTGATACGTGTGGCCCCAGAAGATCGTACCCCACGCCTGGTTCAGCGCGTCGAGGGCCTGGTATTTGCGCTGGCACCACTTTTGGAAGGCGGCGCGGCTGGCAGGGTCAAAGCATTTCGGATCCCCCAGTTCGTTGTCAATCTGCCAGCCGATCACTCCGGGATGATCCTTATAGTGTTCCGCCATGGCCGTGACGATCCGGCGTGTAGCCGCGATGAAAGCAGGATTGTGGAGGCAGTAGTTGCGGCGTGAGCCGTATCGATAGCGGTTTCCATTCGCGTCCATCGCGGCGATGTCGGGATACTTCTCGTACAGCCAGGCGGGCGGCGAGGCGGTGGGTGTTCCCAGCACGGCTTTAATGCCGTGCGCATTCAGCACCTTCAGCGCCCGGTCGAGCCAATCGAAGTTGAAGTGGCCTTCCCGGGGTTCCATCTTCACCCAGGCAAATTCCGCCAGCCGGACGAAGTTGATTCCGGCTTCCTGCATCATCGTCGCGTCCTTCTCCCATTGACTCTCGTCCCAGGCTTCCGGATAGTAATCCACTCCATAGAGGAATTTCCCGCCGTTCCATTCGATCAGATCGAAAGGCTTCGCCGCAGCTCGCTCCTGTGCCCGTACCGCCGGCACAACGAGCAGGCAAATGCTTGCCAACCCGCACACCGTCCTCGCCCATAGCCGCATAGTGATTCAACCTCATTTCCCGGCAATGATTGGCTCCTCCCTTGGGCAGGGTTGAGCTCAGATCAACCGTTTGCGAAAATTCGCGCGGCTCATTATTGAAAGGCCCTGGGGGGGAAGTCAACGCTAAACATTGGGATGGTGGGCAAAGGGGTCTTACTGATGTGTGGCGGGAATGGAAACGCGCACGCCGCGTTCCAGTAAGTGCTGGAGTTCGGTAGCCAGCACTCGAAGGCCTTCCGGAGGGTGGCAGATAAGAACGGTGCGGAAGGCGAGCAACGTCTCTTTGGCAATCAAGTCAAAATCGTGGAAATATGAGTCCAACCGGTTCCACACTTCCGAGGAGGAGTCGAGCGTTCGCTCGCCCTCGCGGCAAGTGCGACGAAACTCCTTGGTCAGAAGGGCGCAGGTGCGAAACAGTACCCGCAACTGCAGTGAGAAGCGCCGCTTGGAGCTGAACAGGACCT
Organism: Terriglobia bacterium; assembly: GCA_020073545.1. Lineage (GTDB taxonomy): Bacteria > Acidobacteriota > Terriglobia > UBA7540 > UBA7540 > Bog-366. Next base: position 21,352 of record JAIQEZ010000092.1, read on the forward strand.
GGTCCAAGAACTCGTAGAGGCCCACGTAGTCGATCACCGCTCGTGACTTGAAGTGGTTTGCGGCGACGCGGCGCATAGGAACAATCACGTTGGTGGTTGGCACGTACTTGGCAAGGGTGCTCAGCAGGCCCACCACCAATCCTGTCAGCCGGTCCCACTCCCCCATGGCCAGACCTACCACGTGCCAAGCCATCTCGAGCCGATTCGCTTCCCGCTCACCAAAAGCGTCGTTCAGGGTGATTCCTAGGATGGTGGCTTGCGCCTCAATCTCTTGCGCGAGGGGCTGGTAAATGTTGTGCAGGTCGGGGCGAAGTGGTGCCAGCCCACTCACACGGGGCTTGACCGGGAACCCCCTGTGCAGGACCAGCCGCAGGACGACACCCACCGTCACAAGGATCAGGCCGCCAATAACCCACTGCATCGTATTTACTATAGGAAATTGCTACCTCCACTTCAAGTCAGAAATGAAACATTCATTCCTTATGGACCCCTCCAGTAACTACTGAGAAAGCTACGCTTTCGGCAGAGGGTGCCGGATCTCCCACGCACCCGCTGCCCGCCTCCTCCACGACCGAAGGTCCGCCGATCTTAATGGCGGGCTCAGGATGACAATGCGAACTCTGTAGTCCAAACCAGGACACTACCAACGGGCAGGCAGCGGGTTGGTTGGAGTCTGACCTTTCCCGCAGCATGCCGAGGTCAACCGGTCCACCGCCTCGGTCCCGTCCTCCGGCGAAGCGGGACGGAAGGACCACCCCTCCAAAGCTACGATTTTAAAGGATTTTGCTGGCAAACTGGCGATTGGTTGCGGCGCGTTATCCGCTGCACTTCACGACGTCAGGGCGAACTTTCAGGCAAGGCTGCGAGGGCATAAGCAGTCGCACGAAATCAAGTCTTTTCTGGTACGCCCGAGGAGCCGGATGGGGCGGGCCGGCACCGACCAACCGCACTCCCGTGGCTGGGTCGCGCATCGTTTCTCAGCAGAAGGCTGCTCAAAGATGGGCCGGTGCAACCCCACCTCGCAGCAACCTGCCGCGTGACCGCCTTGCAGGCAGGCTCTACCTAGAGTTTCTGCTTGTCACGTCCTGGAAGGCATGCTAACGTACAACCTTCTCAGGGCGCTAATACAGCTTCATCTGGACAGGGCGAAGACAGGGCGGTTTTGTTGAAACGCGTCTCGGGGTGTGCGTTCAGTGCACACGAAAACTGGATGTGTACACCTGCCATTGGGCGGCACGGGGATGCCGTGTGTGGCGGGAAAGAGTGGGGTTGTGACAACTACACTGGCAAATTCAACTTTACAGGAGGGATCAATTGAAAACAAGAGTGGCGATAGCATTGAGTGTCGTTTCCATCCTGGCGATGGCGTTAGCTTATGGGCAGAGCCAAGCCGCGATGGCGCGACTGGATATACCGTTCAAGTTTAGGGTGGGCAAGAAGGAGATGCCGGCTGGGAAGTACGAATTTGCGAAGCAAGGGGCACAGCAATCCAGCCTTCTGCTTCGCAACATAGATACCAGCAAGGCTACGTTCGTTCCCGTCGTCGAGCGGCTCGCCGAGATGAATCCCTTAGAGAAGCACAAAGCGAGGGTGGTATTCGATACGGTAGGGGGCGAGAAATTCCTTTCGGAGTTCTGGCCAGCCGACAACGAAGATGGGTACCTGATAGGCGTGACCAAGGGAGAGGAAAAGCACGAGGTTGTGACCCAGAATTAGGCTGGCCCGCCGGGTCCGGGCACTGCCCAGATGAAGCACTGCCTATGCCCGATAACGATAATTGACCGTTACTATAGATGGACGAAGCCTATTGTCGAAGGCTAGGCAGCTTAGACCGGAAACGACGTGTTGCCGCGTTAGGGGCGTCGTGTCCCTCCGAGATTCCAAAGTAAGTATCCCCCGGCAAAGCCGGGGGCTTTAAGTTGTGAGCCGCTCAAAGCGGCTAGGCGGGGTCGCTAACGCGGCCCCAGATTGGTTGAGCCACCTTGACGGTGGCCGCTCATCGCCACAGGTTCATCTGGTCCAGTCGCTTGTCTTCTTGCTCCTGCTTCCGGATGTACTCGCGGATCACGGCCTCATCGCGGCCCACTGTGGACACGAAGAACCCTCGTGC
>JAIQEZ010000259.1 GCA_020073545.1 Terriglobia bacterium
TGTATTCCCCTGATGACATCACGCATGTGAAGCCTATCCTTCAAAGAGTAAGACTTGGTATTCCCGACAGAAAAGTCCCGGCCAGTCTCGATGAGGTTAGAACAAAGATTGAACGGGCTTATACTGAAGAATTCCAGGGTGAACAAGATAAATCCTTTCTCGCTTGGTACAGAATGGATGTAGCAGAATTTAAGAGAGAAGGACGCAATTTTTTTGGCGAATCCCTTTTTGGCCAGTATTGCCAGAGGCTTGAACAGACGACCTTGAAGTGTGAGCTTCTTCTTGCAGGTTTTGATGAAAAACGGTTAGGGCACCTCTTCACGGTCACAGACCCAGGCAAGGTCATGCTTTTTGATGATGTCGGGTTTTGGGCAATTGGGAGTGGGCAACGGAATGCCCTCAGTAGTCTTTTCTCTTGTTCATTCAATATTAGGAAGTCACTTCACGAGGGCATCTACCACGTCTGTGCGGCGAAGTTTATGTCAGAAGGGGCTCAAGGAGTCGGGAACGAAACCGCTGGGTTGCTATGTAGGAGAAATGACTATTACACAAAGATCGAGATCAAAGAGATCACCCAAGAGTTTATTACCGAGATAAGGAGAATTTGGAATGACGAGGGAAAACCTAGACTGCCTAAATCAACAGTTGGCATCGTTGATTCCGCAGTTCGCAGTGGAAAGACGGTGTTTCTTGGCTAGATTCTCTTTCTTTATGCGGCTGTATTTTGAGTTAGTTTTTGAAATGGAAGCGTAGGTGCTGCTACCATATGGCGAAGGGTATCGAGAAAGATCCCATCGTCGTTCCTGCGGTTGAATCGAAACGACATTTCTTTCAAGTAGGCGGAAAGATGCTTTGCGCTGAGTTTATGCCAAGTTCCCATGACGCCGCGCTTGCAAAGGGAGAAGGCGTTCTCGACTGTATTGGTGTGAACGGCCCCATTTACATAGCGCTCCTTATGTCTAATCGTTCTGTGCTTCCTTGCGTACCGCCCGCGCACGGCGTAGGGGTACGAAATGAACTCGTCAGTTACGAACATTTCCACGTCCTCAGAAACATTTCCTTCAATGAATTCCCGAAGAGTTCTGGCGGTAACATCCTTGGCTTGGAAGAAGCGAAGCTCTCCGCCGCGTTGCCGGATTCCCAGAACAATCTGCTTGGCCGCTTTCGCTTCGGCCATCGTGACGCCCCTCTTTCGCCCGCCAAAGTAGGTTTCGTCCATTTCGACAACGCCCTTGAGCTTTCCCTGCTGGCTTTCCACCATCGCGGCACGAACCCTATGGCAGAGATACCAGGCTGTCTTGTAACTCACCCCGAGGGTTCGCTTAATCTGATTGGCGGACATTCCCTTCCGTGCTTCGCAAAGAAGCAGGACGGCCATGAACCATGTCGCCAAAGGAAGGTGGGAATCCTGAAAAATCGTGCAGACTGTGACGCCGAATTGGTATTCACACTCGCCGCACCAAAGCAGCTTAGCATTCGTCAAGAGCCGTACTACTTTCTGGTTGTGGCAACGCGGGCACTCCAGGCCTTTGGGCCAGCGCAATCGTTCAAGCAGTTCACGGCACCTTTCATCGGTCGAGAACTGATGGTTAATTTCGGGCAGTGTCATTGGGGGTTCTCCCATGAATGAGAAAGAAAAGAAGGCATTACTTCAGCGGGTTCCGACGCGGATGCTTGTGACCTCGATAAAGAAAGACCTGCGGAAGGCCATTCGGGCTTCTGCATCGACTGCCAAACTGAAGAAGAAGTAATGCTCGATTTCATAGGAAAATCGTAGCATGCCGGAATACTTTTGTCAAGTAAATAATCGCCCCTGGTTTCTTCCTACGGCCATCACAATCCACCTGATTCTTCGCTAACTTAGTGTGTTTTCATTAACATTCAAGGATCGTGAGGGTTTTTCCCAGGCTTCTTCCCCCCGCGCCTGGCGTTTCATCCTCATGAGCAGGCTCGTTAGGGGCGCAACTTGGCGAAAGTTGGAATCTTCCATCCTCTGCATGGAGCAGCGCATTTGGGTCGTTGTAGAAGCCGTGGACGAGATGGGCGGCGCGTACGCGCTCCCTGCCTTCGGACGTGGCGGGGCCACGGGACGGCCGCGCGTTCCGCCGAACCGCCGCCAGTTTCCTCATCGTCGGTTTGTTGACCAGGGACATCGTACCCTCAAGAATCGCGGTTGTAGGGCCGAACGGCGTTCGGCCGCCCCTACAAGGCCTGGGGCGGGGCAACTTGGCTCCGGTTTCTGGAGTCCGATGGACTCCACCGGAGTCCTCCAATCGGACCCGGCGAAGTCGGACCCGCGCGCCCCTCGCCGCAACGGCCCCCTTTAGAGTGCCGGAGCACGTCATTCCCGCGAAAGCGGGAAGCCACGTGCCAGGGGCGGCGCTTCTCGTGAAGGCGTTGCGTCCGAACGAACACGACGCAACTCCTCACATCTATACCTTAGCAATAAGTTGGGGTGTAACGTCAAGACGGTGCTATGCGATTTTTCCTACCGGTAGGCAGAAAAGTGCGTAGCGGCGACTTTACGTCGCCACAAGTTGCAGATAGTGGGATGTCGAATGTGGGCCTGCACCGCCTGCGGGCTACCGGTAGCCTGAAGGTTGACCGGCTGATTGTCCGGGGGGCCTCCTGCGGGGGCCGTAGCACGGGCACCCAGCCGCGACGGGTCGCGGTCCGCCGCGTGACGACGACAGTGGATTCCCGGTGGAACCTGCCCCGACTGCATCGGGGCGGGAATGGCAGCGCACGGCCACCGGTTTCAACTCTTTTGTAGTGGGTCAGTTGTCGATATGCCGACTATGCGGCCAGAACCTCGTGTTTGATTTCCCGCAGCGCCGTGATCCAGGCACAATTCCCGAGGAGGCATCTCTCGTAGTGCGGGCTTGCCAGCTCGGCATCAAAAATCAGCCCAAACGCCAACCTTCCGGTCTTTGCGGGCAGAAGCGCAGAGCCGAAGGCTGGGTCCTCGGGATGTCGATTGCCGGCCCCGTTGCTGCCTTACGCGAGACGATGCTTGAAACTCTTCCTGTGTCGTCATTCTCGTATCCTTTCATTTGCTCCGTTCGTCCTTCGTAGTGAACGGTGAGTCGGCCTCGACTCGGAAAGGAACAGACGAAGGTGTTAACCAGAGAAGAAGCAACGATTATTGGTGCTCAGGACGGTGATGGAACAACGCAGTGTGGATGTGCCGCGACTGGTGCCCCGGTCAGTGCGAGGGACGAGAACGAGGGCCCACCTGCCGTGCCGGAACCAAACTTAGAGGACCTCGTCCCGATTGCTCTCGTGATTGCGGCAGGGTGTGAATCATGCGCTGAGAACGCGGTCGCGCGGGCATTAGAGCACGGCACCCCCTGGCGGCATATCCAAAAGGCATTGCAGATCATTGCGAAGATGCAGAAGCTCGATTGTTTTGCCAAGGCGGTTGGGCCAGATGTCATTGCCCGCATGGAAAGACCGCTGGCCGCCGGGGGAAGGACCTTGCGGGAGGCGATGATCAGTGCAGGCAAGTGACTTTGCGGAGTGTGTGAATCAGACGCGGCTTGCATTCTCTTCGACCCGAGATTCGGCCTGCTCCGTGTGGAAGGTAGCTGCGGTTGGGCCAAATTTGTGGTTTTCGAACGCGTCTCTTCGGCGGAGGGAACTATGACCACTCAAGGCAATCAAATTTCAATTGATGAAAATTCCAGAAAGGCCGCGCTGAACAGGCGCCTGGAGGGTATCGGTTGGGGCGTGCTTCTGATCAGCATCGGCACAATCTGGCTGCTGCCCGAAAAGCAGGTCCCACAAGGTAGTTGGCTGATCGCCGCGGGGCTCATCCTGCTCGGACTCAATGCGATTCGCTACCTCAACGCGATCAGAGTGAACGGTTTCAGCCTGGTCGTGGGCATTCTTGCAATGCTCGCCGGGCTGGGGGAGTTCTTCGGCGTGAAGCTGCCGCTCTTTGCCATCGCCCTGATTGCGGTCGGAGCCTGCATTCTCCTAACAGTTTGCTGAAAAAGTCTGATTTTTTGCTTTACTAAGCATATTAATTCGGGTATAACTCGTATTGCTTATTCTAAATGGAATACGAGGAGAAATCCCATGCGTGGTGAAGACCTTCAGCAAAGTGCTTTGTTTAGTTACCTTTCTCCCGAGCAGCGGGTCCCTAAG